>CAYTGJ010000095.1:0-5962 GCA_964437245.1 uncultured Chitinophagaceae bacterium | reverse complement strand
CTCCGATATTCTCCACATCAGAACAGGAACGAAAGCAAAAGACAAGATCTTTTACCGTTCCTGTTTTTTTATGATAAAGAGGTTAATCGTTTAATTTTTGAGTTCCTCAGTTGTTCGTGTCTTTGCTATAGCCCTCCAGGCGTACCGGCAAAAAGTGGGGGTGGAATGTACCAACTATTTAAACAGACTTTGCCGGTTCCTTTTCCTTAACATTATTTTCTGACAAACATAATTCATCATTCAGGGGGCAACAAGAAAATAGGCACAAGTCATAGACTTGTGCCGGCAGGATGAGAGAGAGTAAGAAGATGAGTGTGGAGAAGACTTATTCTGTGTCATCTCCACAATAGATTGAGATAAAAAATAATCCTTCCCGACCGATTGCAACGATCAATGAAGACTATTCTGTTCTACTGCTTTATAAATTTTGTCATCCGTACACCCGACTTATCACTTAGTTTTAGGATATACATTCCTGCTTGATACGCTGAAATAGTTAACTGTTGTTGACCATCTACATAAGTTTCCTGCAATGTTCCCTGCATGTCAAGGATTTCAATCTTATTATTTTCCGGTATATACAGAATATCCGTAGCAGGGTTAGGAAAAACTGCCAGAGAAGATCCAACGGAAGAATTAACAATAGAAGTCACAGGGCAACTTATGTAGTAGTTTAGTAAGGATACGTTTTGCCAGGTCGTTTCATCATAAGGAGCTTCCGTTAACTCGCTTATTAAATTACCGTTTGAATCATAGGTATAAGTTTCTCTATAATAATCTACCCATGTTTCGTTTTCCCAGCCGGAATTCACACATCCGGTCAACAGGTTGGCGGCGTTATAAGTATAGTCCCATCTTGCATGCCCGGACCAGGAAGTCCCTCCCCACCTATTCCAGTCGTTTCGGATTTGATTTCCATTAAAGTCGTTGGTATAAATATACCGATCACTATTCACCCAATCATTTTCTGAATCACTCCATTGTTGTGTAAGTGCTTGAATGAGCTTATTGTTGGCATCATAACTATAAGATGTAAGATAGTCGTTCTCCCATGTAGCACTGCCATAATTCCAGGATTGAATAAGTTCACTTATGCTGTTGCCATTGTTATCATAATTATTCGTGAGCATAACACTGTTCATCCATGTGAGACTGGAAGTGTTCCACCATCTGGATGCTGTAGTTTCTATATCACCGTTTTCATTGTAACTATAAACAGTCTGGACATCATAAGACCAAAGGCCATTCCAGAGATATTTCAGCTTTTCTGTCATACGATTGTTGTTGTCATACGAGAATGTATATCTTTCTTTATTCTCCCAGGTAGAGTTAGAAAATTTAAAAATTTGATTTTCCTGGCTGGATTTGTTTCCGTATACATCATAGGTAAAATAAGACCTGTTGTTAAGGTAGGTTAGGTTGTTCCCGGCATAGGTATGCGTGCTATCCGTTCTGCATGTCCCTTGCGCTTTTACAGAGGCGGAAGGATTTAGTATGACCAGGAGAAGCAACGTATACATCAGTATCGCTATTTTTTTATGGATTCTGAATGTATAAAAATTCAAAATAGTAATTTGTACTTTTTTAATCATTTGTTGATCTTATTTAGGCGAAGTGTATATTTCTAAAATAAAACATTCAATTATCTGAAGCGCTATTGTGCCGTAGTAATAAGTTAATCAGAGGCACAAAGTTATTTTATAGATCAAGTGATGTCAATTACCCTAAAGGATGATTTTTTTAGGTTAAAAATAGTAATTTCGAGATCTGTGTAGAAAAAGCAAATGATATATGGAAGTACAAAAAGAAATTCGACTCTTTCAAAGTGTAGTAGATAGTTACAAAGATCAGTATGTATCTTCCATAAATAATTATAAAGGCTATGAAAAACTTTTTTCTGAACCCTATTTCCAGGCCTTTGTAAAGAGTTCGCCACTTGTAGTAGCGGTCTATAATTATGTATTACATCGGTATAGTTTTGTAAGTGATTCCGTTTCTCAATTATCTACGCTAAGTCCAAAGGATTTCATGAAAGAAGACGGAATAGAAGGTTTTATGAAAGCGATGGATGAGAAGAGCAGGGTGGTGATGAATGAAACGATCATGCCTCGTGTAATGGAAGTTTGTACTATGTACCGGGATGAAATAAAAAATCTCCGGTTTTCTGTTTGTCTGCAAAGCTATAAGACGCCTGTTCAAAAAACATGGATATTGTTAAATATGTATATCCTGGAGGCTACGCCTGACGGATTTCCTCTTCTAACCTGTACGTTGGTACACGATGTAGGACAAATTAAAAAAGACGAGTTAATTTATTTTTCGGAAAAGTTGCTGAAAAATGACAAGGAAGAAATTCTTCGTTTCAGTACATTCCCTGATACGAGCAGTACATTTCAGTTGTCGGTCAGAGAGCTGGAAGTACTTAGAAATATCTGTACAGGGTTGAACTCGTCGGAAATAGCAGACAAAATGCACGTCAGTTTGAATACGATCAAAAAGCACCGGGCAAATATTTTGCAAAAAAGCGGAGCCTCCAATACGCCAGAATTGATAAATAAGGCAACCCTGATGGGAATTATATAGAAAACAATCCCGAAGTCTCTTATGAAAACTATGGAGGCATCGCATAGTCTGTGTGTTTTTGAGTATAAGATTGATTCCTGATCGACGTTGGGTGCGTTTTACATTTATGACAGAGAGGTCAGGCGTTTATGTTTTGGATTCAGCATTTCTTCCGGCACTGCCGTGACGATCTGATGAGTTAAATGTTCCAGAAGTTTTTTCCTGGGGAAATCTTTTAGCATTACCAGGCTGATTTCCCGTACCGGTTTTGGATTGGCAAATTCCCGGATATTTTTGAGCTGAGAAGGTCTTAAATTTAATACTGCCAGTTTCGGAACGATCGTAATTCCTTTGTTAAAATCCACCAGGTTTATGAGCGTTTCAATACTTCCTGCTTCGTAATGAAGATTTTCCTTTTCCTGTTTTTTCAGTTCGCAAAGATTGAAAACCTGCTGACGAAGACAGTGCCCTTCTTCCAGCAGCCAAAGACTGTTTATATTGAGTTCTTTGGGGAGCAGGAATTTCTTTTGCGGTAATTTTTCTCCTTTGGAAGCATATACCAGGAATTCTTCATAAAATAAAGGATGTTCTTCCAGGGACGGTTCCTGCAGCGGAGTCGCAAGCAAGCCCATATCAAGCTCCCCATTCCGGAGTTTTACGATCATTTCATCGGTGGTCATTTCTTTGATCGAAATTCTGAGCAAAGGAAATTTCTTATGAAAGTCGCTCAGGAACATAGGGAGGAGATAGGGAGCAAGTGTAGGGATGATCCCCAGCCGGAACTCTCCTGTCATTTCTCCTTTTAGCTCGTCAGTATATTCCTTCAGATGATTGACCTGGACCAGTATGGCTTTCGCCCGTTTGATGACTTCTTCTCCGTGAAGAGTGGGTATTACCGGTTGTTTGCTCCTGTCAAATATTTTTATACCGAGCTCTTCTTCCAGCTTTTGGATCATCATGCTGAGGGTTGGTTGTGTGACAAAACTTTTTTCCGCAGCCTTGGCGAAATGCCTGTAGTTGTCTACTGCAATTATGTATTCCAGTTGTTGAAGATTCATCTTAATATAGATTTTATTGATATAAATATAGAAAATATTGATTTGATTTATATTTTCTAAAGGAACATATTTGTAACAAATAAGGTTATGAAGCGTATAGATAATTATTGTTCATTTTTAAAACCCCTACGATATGGAAAATCACAAAGATAAAAACCGAAAGCTTACTACTGCCTCAGGTAAACCTTATGTAGAAAATGAGAATTCCATGAGTGCAGGTCCCAGAGGTCCCCTTTTATTGCAGGATTTTATATTGCATGAGAAAATGGCACATTTCAACAGGGAGAGAATTCCTGAAAGAGTGGTCCATGCCAAAGGAACCGGAGCGTTTGGGACGTTTACGGTGACACATGATATTACGAAATATACCAAGGCCAAACTGTTTAATAAGATCGGAAAGCAAACCAAGCTCTTTTTACGTTTTAGTACTGTAGGAGGGGAAAAAGGGAGTGCCGATACCGAACGAGATCCGAGAGGCTTTGCCATAAAATTTTATACCGAGGATGGAAACTGGGATCTGGTGGGCAATAATACGCCGGTCTTTTTCATTAAAGACCCTAAAAAATTCAGCGACTTTATCCATACGCAAAAACGGGATCCGAGGACCAATTGCAAAAGCCCTACGATGATGTGGGATTTCTGGAGCCTGAACCCCGAGAGCTTGCATCAGGTCATGATTCTGATGAGTGATCGGGGAACACCCTACGGCTACCGCCATATGGATGGTTTCGGGAGTCATACCTTTTCGATGATCAACGATAAAAATGAGGTGGTCTGGGTAAAGTTTCACTTCAAAACGATACAGGGGATTAAAAATTTTATTGATGAAGAGGCGACAGAGATGAAAGGAAAGGATCCGGATTTCGCACAGCGTGACCTGGTAGAGGCGATCGACCGGAAGGAATTTCCGAAATGGGCAATGAAGATCCAGGTGATGACACAGGAGCAGGCTCAAAAGTTTCCTTTTAATCCTTTTGATCTTACGAAAGTATGGCCTCATGGGGATTTTCCACTGATCGATGTAGGAGTGCTGGAATTAAATCAGATCCCGAAAAACTATTTCGCTGAGGTAGAACAGTCGGCCTTTGCTCCTGCGCACGTAATTGATGGGATAGGCTATTCTCCTGATAAAATGCTTCAGGGACGATTGCTTTCGTATCCGGATGCTCACCGGTATCGGTTGGGGGTAAACTACGAGCAGATCCCGGTCAATAAATGTCCGTATATGGTGGCAAATTACGAGCGGGATGGTCTTATGAGGGTTGATGGAAATGGGGAGGATACTCCTAATTATTCTCCGAATAGTTTTGACGATGTATATGCCGACCCGTCGTACAAAGAACCACCAATGCAGTTGGATTCTCAGGTAGCGGATTGGTACGATCGCAATGGAGAGGGAGACAATGATCATTATACACAACCCGGATTATTGTATACCAAGGCAATGAATGATTACGACCGGCATAATCTGGTCTCAAATATTGTAGGAGCGATGAGCGGTATTACAGGAGAGAAAAAAGAGTTGATCATCAACCGTCAGCTTTGCCACTTTTTCCGAGCCAACGTGAATCTTGGGATTGCCGTTGCTAAAGGATTAGGAGTGGATGTAGATAAAGTTACCAGTGGAATGAAGCATTGATAGAAGTGATCGGATATATAACGAAAAATCCCTATAATCATTATGGGGATTTTTTGTTGAATATACTTAAAGAAGTAATAAACGAAGTTCACAGAGGAGCTTTTATAAGATAGCGACTTTCCTGTAACGACCATTTTAAGACGATACTGTCATTCTTTTTAGATTCTGGAACTAGGCATATTGGTGAGTTGGGGAGCGTTTTGCAGAGATGTTTTCTCCCATGGTTAATGGTTAAAACAATTGTATTAGAATCCGGTGAAATTTTTGCGTGGAAAAGTTCTTGTGTTTTTGGATCAATGTGATCGTTGGGGAGAAAATACCCTGCAAGAGCAATCGTATTAATTCCTTTGTAGGTTATATTCTTCCAGTGGTGAGTGGAATCTATCTGTAAGAGGTATAAAATATGATCCTCTCCGTAATGTACATTCGCATCGATGATTTTAATAAGAACATACCAAATGGTGTGATTATCTCTAAAAAAATTGATATCATAGGCATGGTATCCTCTCGAAAAATTAAGTGTATAGTTTTTATAGTTGATCGAAATACTTTCTGTGGAATCAGGATTCCCTAATTCTGCTTCTTTTTTAAACAGGAGATAAGGGGAGTCTTCTGAATCTTTCAAGATTCCTAAAGAACACTTGAATGTGTAACCCTCCCAAAATTTGGACAGTTGTAAAATAGATTTCTTCTTTTTTAAGTA
>CAYTGJ010000094.1:0-17559 GCA_964437245.1 uncultured Chitinophagaceae bacterium | reverse complement strand
TGGATTTTCTTCCTCGCTTTTTTTCTCACCATTCCATTTGGATACCAGGATTTTATCTCCACTGACTGGGGAGCACTTCCTCCGGGGGTATGGGCAGCCTTTGCCTTCGTGATCATTTTTGCCACCCTCTGCAACTACTACCTGAATTCTGCCGTGCTGAAATATGTGAACCCTTCCATCGCAGGCAGTTACATCTACCTACAGCCCTTTCTAGCAGCCCTGATTGCCATTGCACTGGGCAAAGATCATTTTAGTCCTGAAAAACTTGCCTACCTTCTCATGATCCTGACCGGCGTTTACCTTGTCAGTTTCCGTAGAAAAAAAGAAGCTTCATCCGTATAAATTTTCATATATTTTATTAAAATTTCTTGATAAAAATCATTTACTTACCGACCCTAAAATCATAAATAGTACCTATTACCACTTAAACAATAAAAGAAATGGCCATCGCACCTCAGGGAAAAATCACTACCTCTGCCTCCGGGAATGATCAAAACTACAGTACTGCGTTATACTCTTTAATGATGTTATTTTTCATGATGGGTTTCATCACCTGTCTGAACGATATTTTGATTCCTTATATGAAGGTCCTGTTCAAATTACAATACTGGCAGGTCAACCTGATCAATCTTTGTTTCTTCGGAGCCTATGGGATCATGTCCATTCCGGGAGGAAAGCTTGTTCAGAAATACGGATACAAATCCATCATGATCACCGGGTTTCTGATCGCAGCGTTCGGATGCGCGATGTTCTTTCCGGCAGCCAACTTCAGAATGTATGGCCTGTTTCTCGGAGCATTGTTTATACTTGCCTCAGGAATCACGCTGCTCCAGGTAGCAGGCAATCCTTATGTAGCGGTTCTGGGAAGTCCGGAATCTTCGTCTTCGAGACTTACCCTTACACAAGCACTGAATTCTTTGGGAACTACGATCGCCCCTATCCTTGGAACCCGTATCATTCTTTCCAATCTGCCGGATCTTCCGGATAGCCTGAAAGGAGCCAAAAGCTATGATGACCTTCCTTCAGACCTTTCGTTGATGCTGAATACCATTCTGGATAAAATTGATCTTTCTTATCTTCAGGGAACTTACCTGGGGATTGCCGGTGTGTTCGCCCTTCTGGGAATCGTTCTTTATTTCATCAAGCTTCCTGCCATCGGACACGGAGAGGGTGAGATCGATACGGCAGGCGAAACTCCCAAAGCAAGCATCTGGGAATATAGCCAGCTGATCTTCGGAATCGCCGGAATATTCCTGTACGTAGGAGCAGAAGTAGCTATCGGAAGTCATATCATCAATTATCTTGAAATGAAAGAAGTAATGGGGATGACAGCCAAAGACGCCGGACATTATGTAACCTATTACTGGGGAGGCGCCATGGTAGGAAGATTCCTGGGCACGATCATTCTGAAAAAATTTGATCCGGGAAAAGTGCTGGGTACATACGGACTGATGGCTATCGGCCTGATCGTTCTGTCGATCCTTTCTTCGGGTATTATCTCTATGTGGACCTTGCTCCTGGTAGGATTCTGTAATTCTCTGATGTTCCCTACCATCTTCACTCTTTCCATTAAAGGCCTGGGCAAATATACCGACCAGGCTTCCGGAATACTCTGTACTGCCATTACAGGAGGAGCCATCATTCCTTTACTGTTCGGTACTGTAGCAGATGCCACAGAAGGGAATCTGAAACTGGCCCTGCTGATCCCGATCGTCTGCTATCTGTACATTTCCTTCTTTGGTTTCAAAGGACATAAAGCAAAAGTCTAAAATTCCTGGAATACTTCTTTCGCATAAAAAATCCTTCCATCACCATCGTGGAAGGATTTTTTTTATGCTACCCGTTCGTATCCTGCCTCTTATCCCAGGTATTCCATCACAGATTCCAGTCCCATCCCTCTCGAGCCTTTTATAAACAGGGAAGCATTTTCAATTTTATGTTTCTGCAGATATTCGACCAGAGGCTGTTTAGCTTCAAAATACTGGACAGAAGAAAGCTCTTTTGCTGCATGTTGCATATTTTTTCCGCAAAGGAAGATCTGATCAAAGTCGCAGGAAGCCAGTAATTTTCCAAGTATCGTATGCTCTATAACACTTTCGTCTCCCAGTTCGAACATATCCCCCAGAATGATCACCTTGTTCGGAAGTTCCAATCTGTTAAAATTCTCGATCGCCGCTTTCATCGAAGAAGGATTGGCATTATAAGCATCCAGCAAGATCCGGTTTGTTCCTTTCTGTACAAACTGCGAACGGTTGTTTTGAGGAGTATAGTCTGCGATCGCTTTGTTGGCAGCTTCTGCAGGTACCTTGAAATATTTACCGATACACAAAGCGGCGGCAATATTATCGTAGTTATACGCTCCTGTCAACCTGGTCTCCACGATCGCTCCGCTCTCTGGTCTCAGTTTCACGAAAGGCGTAGCTTCCAGCAATTCACAAGAATAAAAATCATTTTTACCCGGGTAAAGAACAGGGTTCTCCACCTTTGCGATCTCCATCAACGTAGCGTCGCCGGAGTTTACAAACACAATACCTTTATGAGCACGGATGTAATCATATAACTCACCTTTACCTTTTTTTACGCCTTCCACTCCGCCGAATCCCTCCAGGTGTGCTTTACCTATATTAGTAATGACTGCATGAGTAGGCTCCACATAACGGCAATACGATTCAATCTCTTTCTGATGGTTCGCTCCCATCTCGATCACTGCCATCTCTGTTCCGGAAGGGATAGACAGCAAGGTAAGAGGAATACCGATATGATTATTCAGGTTTCCTTTCGTGGCTTGTGTTTTATAAGTAGCAGACAACACTGACCAGATCAGTTCCTTGGTAGTCGTTTTTCCGTTGGATCCTGTCACGGCTATGAAGGGAATATCAAACTGTCTTCTATGGTAATTGGCCAGTGCCTGCAAGGTCTCCAATACATCTTTGACCAAAATACATTGCTCATTTACCCGGTATTTTTCCTCGTCAATCACCGAATAGGAAGCTCCTAATTCTATCGCACGGGCTGCAAATTCATTTCCATTAAAAGTTGCTCCTTTCAAAGCAAAAAACAATACTCCGTCTCCGATCTGACGGGTATCTGTAGAGACTCCTTTGCTCTGTAGAAATATTTTATACAAATCTTTCATTTCCATATCGTAAATTTATGATTAAATGAGTATTTCAAAAGCCGGGGCAATGAATTTTATTTGATACATTAAATGTACTCAGGAGCAGGAATTCACCTATTCCGATCCCTTCTGGGAATTGCTGAAACGAGAAAATAGTACTGCGGATAACCTGGACCTGGATAATTTTTCCGGAAACGATCTGCTGGAATATGCTTCTCAGGCGCTGGCCACCTCTGAGAAATGCTGCGCCCTGTTCCAGCTAGAACCAGGCAGCAAGGCCGGAGGATTTATAAAAATAGCAACCTGGCTGGCCGACCATACAGAAAAATGTCTGGTATTCGTAAACGGACAGGATGAGACTCTTTTCCCTCTACTTTCTTCTGTGATGAAAACACACCATCATAACCTGTCAGATACCGAACGGATCGAACAGGTTAAACAGTTCCTGAGATAACTACATTTTCTCTGATACATAAAAAGGCCGGGGCATTGCTGCTCCGGCCTTTTCTATTATTAGTTTATTCGGGTGTCAATATACCAGAACTTTCCGGACGATCAGTTCGTCCTGCGTACGAACCTTGACAAAATAGATCCCCGGTGCAAGTCCTGTGGTAGCAATATTCGTTTCAAGAGTACTCACCGAAGTTTCTTCTGTCAATACCTTTCCGTTCAGCTCCACGAGGGAAAGACTTACCAGGTGAATACCGGTAAGATTGATCACTTTGATCTGCTCGCCGGAGGCAACTACAGTAGGTACTATCTCTACGATACTTTTATCAGTAGTATTCACGGTCACAATAGAAGACGAAGTTTGTGTTCCGTCATAATCAACCTGTACCAGCATATAGTAGTAAGTACCAGACAACAGGTTTTCATCAAGATAATGATACTGCTTCACACTCCCTGAATTTCCAGCTCCTTCGAGCCTGGCAACAGGATAAAAGGTATTACCATCCGTACTCCTCAGGATTTCAAAATATGCATTGTTTGTTTCTGTCGCAGTAGCCCAGCTTACCAGTGCATTGTTCTCTCCGTATTTAACTGCTTTAAAAAACAATAAACTAACCGGCAGATACAAAGGATCACATTCCATAAATTCAGAAGTATTACCGTTTACATCCGTCCGGGTGGCTGTAATATTCCGCACCCCGGAAAGACAGCCCGCCGCTCCTTTAGGAGTACAGTCAGACGCTGCCGGCAACGGTCCAAAAGACCACTGGGTTCCTGAATTGGTCGCATTGCCCAGGTAAGTCCGTCCCTGGCAGGTACCACAAGCATCGTCATAAAATACTTCTACGACATCCGTATTCGCAATATCTCCCGAAGGCGTATTGGCTACGAGGATTCCTGTCGCAGCACTGATGTAAGCCGGTACAACCAATGGTCCGGGAGAACTAATGTTGTTATTCCCTGCCCCATTCAGATTGATCCCATTCTGACGGGCTGTACCATTACAGAATATACTGTTACGACGGATCTGATTACGGTTGGAATTAGCGTCTTCCACCATCACCCCATTCGCCGTATTAAATGCGATCACATTTCCCAACGAAGTATTGGTCGCGTGGCCAATCAGGTTCTGGGTACTTCCGCCGGAACCCGACTGTCGGATCCGGATACCATTCGATCCATTTCCCAAAGGCATGTTGCCCGGCGTAACCCCGATTTTATTTTGCTGAATAATATTATTATCTCCGTCCTCCAGGAAAATACCCTCTGTCGTATTTCCGGAAATAACATTTCCTTCTCCGGCCAAGATCCCTCCTATGGTATTGGCATTAGAACCATTGGCCAGGTGCACGCCGATGTTGTTAGGCCTGGCCAATGTACCCGTCGCATCCGTCCCTACATAATTTCCATATATTCTGCAATTGATCGCAGAGGCAGGCTGCAGGAAAATTCCTTTATTCCCTCCGGCTACCACATTGCCCTGGATCAGGATATTAGGAGTCTGCCAACTGGAAATATTTTCTTCCGCATTTCCCATCATGGTAGTTCCATCTGTTCCGATACCTACATAATTTCCAATCACCTGCATATTGGTTGCTGTATTATTGCTTACGAACTGGATTCCATGACGCACATTGGCCGGTGCTCCCGAACAATTCACTCCATTGGCACAAACAATATTCCTGGCACCAGGTGCCACTCCTCCGATCACAATATTGTTATTGCCCCCGTTCATACTGATCCCTGAATTACCGTTTCCCGCAGCGGTAAGTCCTGTGGCATCTACTCCTATGTAATTGCCCTGGATCAGGGCTCCATTCATTTGCTCGATGATAATACCACCTCCGTCTGTAGAGCTGCAACCATAAGCGGTTCCTCTTCCATTTCGGCTTACAATGTTACGGTCCGCTACATTGGTGCCTCCTATCGTCAGATTAGTACTACTACTTGCATGAATATAGATCCCCGTTTTAGCGTTCCCAAAAGTAGTTCCTAACCCGTTTGCATTCATTCCTATATTATTTCCTCTAAATACCAGGTTATTCTTAGAGCCTCCCCGCACATCAATGCCATGACCGGTAGAAGCCGCCACCACATTGCTTATAAAAACAATATTAGGAGCTGCACTACCTCCGTTGATTATAATTCCAGCCTGATTTCCATCCGTACCAACACCTCTCACCAGCAAACCGGTAGCATCTGTTCCTATATAGTTATAACAAATAGAATCGTATCCGGAACCGTCGTGGTATATGCCGGAACCTGCCCCAGGAGAGACTATCACATTATAAAATATTTTAGTACGTTCGCACCCGCTGCCAGCTACATTGATCGCATGATGGTTAGAGGCATTACCGTTGACAATGAGAGTAGTTCCGTTAGACCCCAGACCCACATAATTTCTGCCTATCTGCGTACTGTCCACATTGCCTTCCAGGTAAATCCCTTCCTGGCTATTTCCCGAAATGATATTTCCTTCGCCGGCTATCCGGCCGCCGATCTCGTTGAAGTGACAGTCAGGTTTAATACGTACCCCGTTCGTCCTGTTGGGAATGGCCGCCGTACCCGCAAGGTTTGTACCGATAAGATTATTGAAAACTTTGTTTTGTCTGGCGAACGTATTTTCGATCAATACGCCGAAATTTGCTCCCGACAACACATTGCGGTTCCCCGCACCCGTGAGTCCTATATTGTTGAAGGTCGACTGCCGTAAGTACACGGCAGCATTCTGAATAGTACTCAGTGCCGCACTACCAGCCAGGTTTGTACCGATATATGTGCCGATGACTGTATTATTCCGGGAATTGGTTTCCATCCGGATCCCATCTTGTTTGTTGGTGATCCAGACTTTGTATTCCGGATTCACGGCCAGGTCTCCTCCTATGATATTGTCGGAGGCATTGCTCAGATAGATTCCGGCTCCGTTATTTCCCCCGGCAATAGCCTGTATAAGATTGACCCCCAACCAGCATCCTCGTATCCTGCAGTTATTACTTCCATTCAGATATATTCCCCCGTTACCTCCCCAGTTGTAAAAAACAATACCCTGGATCACACTATTGTTTGAGCCTGTAAGGGTAAAACCCTCTCCATATCCCGGCCCGTTGATTCCGATAAGAGGATCGGATATCCATCCCGGAGCCGTGAAACCGTTGATCGTAACTCCTCCGGCTACATTATTCATGACCGGATAGGGAGAGCCGGCAGGAATAATACCTGCCACATTAAAATTAATCGTATGAGGGCCTGTAGCAGCATTGGCCACTACCTGGTTGATACACCAGCGGAGATCTCCCTGATTGACTCCGGTAGTTATATTATTATCCAGCAGATTCGAAACCGTATAGACTGTAGCTGAGGAAGAGAATGAAGTGGATATGATAATTAATGCTGCAATTAGTATTTTTTTAATCATTGCTGTTTCGTATTTTCTGTTTTATTCCTGAATTTTATTACTTTATTTCTATTATTGTAACCGATGTATAGTTACATAACATTTCAAAAAATTTAACTTATAATATTACTTATAAAAGTATTATTGAATTTTTCTAACAAATAAATTATAATATTATAATTATATATTTTATTTATACTATTTAAAAAAGAAACGAATAATAATAGAATATTAAAATAATCATATAAAAAGATACTTTTAAAACGAAAAATGCTGTCTTTTACCAAACTCCCTGATTACAGAATCATCATTAAAAAAATATCCATTTAGCCTATTTTTTGGCTATTTTTGCACTCCATAATGAAAGAAGTAATGAACGAATACAATTTTAAAGAAATAGAAAGTAAATGGCAGAAAACCTGGAAAGAAAAACAGACTTTCAAAGCCGAAAATAACAGTGAAAAACCTAAATATTACGCCCTGGACATGTTTCCTTATCCTTCCGGGGCAGGACTCCATGTAGGCCATCCCCTGGGATACATTGCTTCTGACATTATTGCCCGTTATAAAAGGATCAAAGGATTCAACGTGTTGCACCCGATGGGATTCGATTCCTTCGGACTTCCTGCCGAACAATACGCCGTACAAACCGGACAACACCCGGCCATTACTACCGAACAAAACATTCAACGTTACATCGAACAACTGGAAAAGATCGGGTTTTCTTACGACTGGAACCGTGAGATCTGGACCAGTAAACCTGACTACTACCGCTGGACTCAATGGATCTTTATCCAGCTTTTTCATGCCTGGTACAACAAGGAATCCAACAAAGCGGAACATATCGACACGCTGATCAAAAAATTTGAGACTTCGGGGAACAGCACTGTCAAAGCCGCCTGCGACGATGACACTCCTATATTTACCGCAAAGGAATGGAATAAAATGCCGGAAAAGGAAAAATCCGATACGCTGCTGAAATACCGGCTCACCTATCTTGCCGACACCATGGTAAACTGGTGCCCTGAACTGGGGACAGTGCTTGCCAATGAGGAAGTCATCAACGGGGTTTCCGAACGAGGAGGTTATCCTGTAGAACGTAAAAAAATGCAGCAGTGGATGATGCGTATCACCGCTTATGCTGAAAGATTGCTCCAGGGATTAGATACCATCGACTGGCCGGAACCAATGAAGGACATGCAGCGCTACTGGATCGGAAAATCCTTTGGAGCGGAACTGAACTTCAAGGTCGTAGACAAAGACATTACACTTACTGTTTTCACTACCCGCGTAGATACTACGTTCGGAGTGACGTATGTATCCATTGCTCCTGAACACGAGCTGATCGCTGAACTAACTTCACCGGAACAGAAAGCCGCTGTAGAAGCTTATGTTGTACAAGCCAAGAACCGTTCGGAAAGAGATCGCATGAGCGACGTAAAAACCGTTTCCGGAGTATTCACAGGAAGCTATGTCGTCAATCCTTTCAACGACGAAAAAATCCCGCTCTGGATCGCCGACTATGTACTGGCCGGATATGGTACAGGAGTGGTAATGGCGGTTCCTTCTTCTGACGAACGGGATTTTAAATTTGCCACCCATTATAAACTACCGATCATTGCGGTACAAGAAGGCGAACGGAGCGATATTACGAAAGAAGATTTCGATCCGAAAGCAGGTACTATGATCAATTCCGGTTTTCTGAACGGCCTTGCCGTACCGGAAGCCATTCAGAAGGCGATTCAGTTTGCCGAAGAAAAACAGATCGGAAAAGCACGTATCCAGTATAAAATGCGTGATGCTATTTTTGCCCGTCAACGTTACTGGGGTGAACCTATCCCAATCTATTACAAAGACGGCATCCCGCAGAGCATGGACGAACAGGATCTTCCGCTGGAGCTTCCATCCATTGATGAATACAAACCTACCGAAACAGGAGAACCTCCGCTGGGGAGAGCCAAAGACTTTACCTATAAAGGATATCCCCTGGAATTGAGTACTATGCCGGGCTGGGCTGGGTCGAGCTGGTACTTCCTGCGCTACATGGACCCTAAAAACACTACCCGCTTCGTAAGCGAAGCAGCCGAAAAATACTGGAACCAGGTAGATCTGTATATAGGCGGTGCCGAACATGCCACAGGCCATCTTTTCTATTCCCGTTTCTGGAATATGTTCCTCCATGATCTTGGATTCGTCACTTCGGCAGAGCCGTTTAAGAAACTGATCAACCAGGGTATGATCCAGGGAAGAAGTAATTTTGTCTACAGAATCACGGGTACCAATCAATTCGTTTCGCTCGGTCTGAAAGACCAGTATGAAACCTCTGCCCTGCACGTAGATGTCAACATTGTCCACAACGATGCGCTGGACCTTGAAGCATTCAAAAAATGGAGGCCCGACTTCAAAGAAGCTGAATTTATCCTGGAAGACGGAAAATATATCTGCGGGGCCGAAGTCGAAAAAATGTCCAAACGCTGGTACAATGTAGTCAACCCGGATGATATCTGCGACAAATACGGAGCCGATACCCTGCGTATGTATGAAATGTTCCTTGGACCGCTGGAGCAGTTTAAGCCATGGAATACTGCCGGGATCGAAGGCGTATACAAATTCTTACGTAAACTCTGGAAACTGTTCTACAACGAACAGGGGAAATTACTGGTCACAGACGACACTCCTGCTCCGGCAGCACTGAAAATACTGCATAAAACCATCAAAAAAGTAGAAGAAGATATTGAACGGCATTCCTTCAATACTTCGATCAGCTCCTTCATGGTCTGCGTAAACGAGCTTTCCTCTCTCAAATGCAGCAGCAGACAGGTTCTGGAAGAACTATTGATCGTGCTTTCTCCTTATGCACCGCACATTGCAGAAGAACTTTACGCAGCTCTTGGCCATCAGGAAAGTATTTCTACAACTTCCTATCCTCAATGGAAACAAGAATACATGACTGAAAGTGAATTCGAGTATCCGATCTCCATCAATGGAAAAATGAGAGCAAAGATCAACTTCCCGATGGATATGCCTGCCGCTGACATTGAAAAACAAGTGCTTGCCAACGAGGTGGTACAGAAATGGCTGGAAGGGAAAGCTCCTAAAAAGATCATCGTAGTCCCAAACAGAATTGTAAACGTTGTATTATAAAAACAAAGCACCTTTGAGAAATATTCTGATTGCCCTTCTTTCCTGCCTCTTTCTCACCTCCTGTTTCGAGATCAGAGAAACGGTAAAACTAAACAGTAACGGTTCCGGTACTTATTCGTTTGTACTGGACATGGGACAACTGAAAGAGCTGTACATGGCCAGCCGGAATATTTCTCTTTCCATGCTTCCCGATTCTTTGAAGAAAAAGGGATACCAGGCCAAGACACAGAGTCCGCTGGACCAGATACGTCCTAAGTTCGATGCACTGAAAGACGTGCTGGAATCCATCAAAGGAATCAGTAATTACAAAACCGTATACGACAGTACCAACTTTCTGATCGGGGCCCAATACGACTTTGCCAACGCTGTAGCGCTAAACGAAGCGATCAACCTCATTCAGAAAAAGAGAGACGAAGCGGTAGAGCAAACCGATCTTGTTCATTTTGCTTATTCGGAAAAGAACTTCGAACGCCTCCATACGATCTCGCCCGAAGACATGAATGCTTTTCAGGGAAAAGATTCGATCTCTGCCTCCATGTCGGCAAAAGTCAAATATTCCATCCGCTATCAGTTTGATAAAAAGATCAAAGAATACGACAACGTGGAGTATTATATGAGCGGAGATGGTAAGACTGTAATCTATTCCGCTTTCCTGCAGGACCTGATCAAAGGGAAAAGTACCATCGCCAATAAGATCCGTTTTTGATCATCAGAGAAAACCTGAAATGATCTGCTTCATGAAACACTAAAGAGGTTGTGTCCACATTCATACACGAAAACATTTCTAAAAGCCGGAGATAGCAGCATTTTACCATTACTTATAAAGCAGTGCCCTTTTCGGACAAAAAAGGGAATATAAAAAAGGCTCTAGTCTATCATTGTGTGTGATCCGTGTCTTATCCCCACAAGCCATGGATTTATATCGTGTAGGGACCAAATCATAGGCCAGAATCATAAAAATACAATGTTTTATATATCCTGAAATAACCTTACTACAGCTCGTCCATAGACTCTCCGCTTAAATACATACCGTTTTTTATCCTGTATTTCGTATCCGACCCGCTTAAAAATATTCCTCATAGTATTCCTAGAGAAGCTAGACCTCTATCTCCCTAGGAGTTATGTATGATATAGCATTTTTTTTAGTATATTTGTTTTCAACAATAAACCACTGTTCAGCTCTTAAAATAAATCTGCCTGAACCTACTTTTATTAAAAATTGGTCTTTTATAAAAAACAAATTGTCTGCCTGTTTGCTGCTGCTTTATGTTGCATCAGCTCCTTTTCATACTCCCAATGGATCAAAAAGGGAGGCACAGGAGGCTTGTCACTGGGCGAAAGCGTAGCTCTGGATAATGCAGGAAATGTGTACTCTACCGGAACGTTTTTCTGTAACCTGATCTTTGACGGAGATACCTTACTGAACAATACATGCACCGATCTGACAGGGATTCCACGATACGACGGTTTTATTGTAAAATACGACGAAAACGGAACACTCCAATGGGCTGTTCAGATCACAGGAGAAAAAGCAAAAACACTTTCGATCAAAGGGATTGCGACTGACAATAGCGGACATTGTTATATCACAGGTTCCTACACCGGCTCGCTTACATTCGGCGGCACCACTATCACCAACAATACCGCACTACAGGATATATTTATAGCCCGCTATCTGAGCAACGGTACATTTGACTGGGTAAGAACAGGTTTTGCCAGAATGGCCAATTCATTTATTCAATCCAACACAGTGGCAGCCGATGCCACAGGCAACAGCTTCATTGCAGGGATATACAAAGACTCGATCATTTTTGAGGAGGATACACTACCGCCTTCTCCGGCACAGGAGTTTTTCTTTGCAAAATTCGATGCTTCCGGCACTTATCAGTGGGTACAGCATTCCACAGGAGATGGCACCGGCTCTGCAGCCTCTATCAACGATCTTACAATTGACGCCAGCCAGCACCTCTATGTGGCCGGTACCTTCCAGGACACCGTGGTGATTTTTCCCGGCGATACGTTGCGGTCAACCTCCGGCCAAAGCGGGATCTTCATAGCCCGCTATCTGGATCCTCCGGCACTTCAGTGGGTCAGACAGGAAAACGTCAACAATGCGGCAGCCAACGGTATTTCCCTGGATAAAACTTATAAGAAAGTATTGATCGCCGGTCAATACAGAGGGACAGCGACTATCGGCACAGAAGTACTGACACCTTCCGGTTCGGATCATGCCGCCTTCGTCGCAAGCTATGATACCACAGGAGTCTTTCTCTGGGCACGGGATGTACGGGTTAGCACCGGCGACTCTGCTGCTACCGGTAGAAGTGTAGGGGTAGATCCTTTCGGGAGTGTTTACCTCACCGGTAATTTTGGGAGAAACAATTCCAGTTCTTCTGTCACCACCGGCCCCCTCACCCAACCAGGATCCCATGGCTACGATGGGTTTGTAGCCAAGTACGACAGCAACGGAACAGTAAAATGGCTTCAAACGCTGGGAGGTTCTCTAAACGACGATGTAAGGGACATTGATGTACGAGACTCCTCCAATGTATATATCGCCGGTTACTTCAGTCTGTATGCCAGAGTAGATAGTATGGTGGTAACCAATGATTCTACCGGAGGATTTAATTCCTATACGGCAGAGCTCGATATTTGTCCCTATTATTCCGCCGATATTACTGCCGGCGGCCCCACTACTTTCTGCCAGAAAGATTCCGTACTTCTGACGGCCACTGCCGGAATTGGTTTTACCTATCAATGGCAAAAAGACGATGTAAACATCCCGGGTGCTACCACACAAACCTTGTATGCCTCCGATTCGGCCGCTTATAGGGTAATCATCACCAACCCTGCGATCCCCTGTACCAAATATTCAATTCCTTTAGTTATCACAGTCAACTCTCTTCCGGACGTCACCATTTCGAAAAATGATACGACAGTTTTTTGCACAGGAAATAATGTAAGGCTTTCCGCACCACTCGGCAATAAATATCAATGGCTTGAATCAGGAAATGTTTTACCTCCCGATACCAATTTCTCTCTTACTGTCACTACTACCGGATATTACCAGGTAATCGCCGAAAACTCAAAAGGATGCAAAGACACCTCCTCTATCACCGAAGTGATGGTAATTCCTTATCCGGTTGCCTCCATCACCCCTTCCGGGAAGTTCATCATCTGCCAGGGAGATTCGGTAACACTAAATTCCAACACAGCCCCTCTCTACAAATATCAGTGGCTGAAAAATAACATCGTACTTCCCAACGATACCCTACCAGTATACCAGGCCAAAACTTCCGGTATTTTCAAAATAAGGATCAGCAATGAACTGGGATGTTCCACTACCTCCTCTTCCGCCGATACGATCACCGTCATCAGTACTCCTCCTGCCACTATCACCATAAGCGGAAATAATACCTTCTGTACGTATCAATCTACCACACTAATCGCCAATTCAGGAATAGGCCTGCGGTACCGCTGGGAAAGAAACGGATTACCATTACTGCCGGCCGATACTCTTTCCAGCTACCTGCCGATAGCTTCCGGGAACTATTCAGTACAGGTGAGCAACAGTACAGGCTGTGAAGCTACTTCTTCCACTGCTGCAATTACCATCCACCCGCAACCTTCCGCTACTCTTACTGCTGGTAGTCCCATCAGTATCTGCGCAGGGGATTCGGTACAGCTAAATGCTTCCACCGGAGCCGGATATTCATATATTTGGCAACGCAACGGATCCGTCATTACCGGTGCAGCCTCTCCCGTTTTCTATGCTAAAAACACCGGCAACTACCGTGTCCTCCTCACAGATCCCACTGGTTGTTCCGATACTTCCGGTCTTCTCACCGTAACAATAAATCCCCTACCTGCCGCCACCCTTAGCGCCCTGGGGAGCACCTCTTTTTGCGCAGGGGATTCTGTAGAACTGAAAGCCAGTAGCGGAACAGGGTTCATCTATAGCTGGAAGCTGGACGGGACTCCTATCCCTGGCCCTTATGGCACTTCCTACCAGGCCAAAGTGCCCGGTAATTATACGGTACAGATCACCAATACAAGCAATTGTACTCTTGAGTCGGCTTCTATTCCGGTCACCGTCTTCACTACCCCTCCGGCAATCATTACTCCTTCCGGCACTACTACCTTCTGCCAGGGAGATTCAGTAACGCTGGAAGCAAATACAGCTCCGGGATTCAGCTATGTATGGAGAAAGGACGGGTTCACTTTCCCTGCCAATACCAGTTCTTCTCTTAAAGTAAAGAACAGCGGGAATTATTCAGTCCAGGTCTCTATTACCAGTACCTGCACCAATACTTCAGCACCAATTATGATCACGGTGAAACCCAATCTAAAACCGGAAATCACGATCAACGGGACCAATATATCGACGTCCTTTTTCACCAGCTATCAATGGAACCGGAACGGCACTCCTATCGCCGGGGCAAATAACCAGATATACGAAGCAATAGTCAACGGGATTTATACCGTGACGGTGGAAAACAGCCATCATTGTACTTCCACCGCAGATCCGGTGACGGTATGTGTACCAGCTCCCTATATCACTACCGCCGGAGCATTACTAAAAGCTTCTCCGGGAGCATCCTGGCAATGGTATCTGGAAGATATCTTAATCAACGGAGCTACTTCCCAAAACTACCTGGCACAAACCAGCGGAATCTATAAAGTAAAAGTAAGAGACCAGAGCAACTGCGAATCATATTCACTTCCTGTACCAATCTGTGTACCGGCTCCTGTAATCACACTGGGAGCAAACAATGTGCTATACTCTTCCAGCGGAGTTGCCTGGCAATGGTACCTCGATGAAATGGAGATTCCAGGAGCGAATACACAAATACACATTGCGGAATCCACAGGAAGCTATACCGTCAGAGTAGAAGATTTTCATTCCTGTGAATCTGTGTCAATGCCTTTGAGCCTTTCAGTGACAGGGCTCCGGCAAGAAATGAATACTTCAGGAATCCTGCTTTATCCGAACCCGGCAAACAATTTCCTCTCCATCTCTTTCAAAAACCAGTTCCGGGGAATTATAACAATAGAACTGCTGGACCTTCCAGGAAATAGTGTATTATCAAACCAGATTTCCAAAGAAGGGTACGAAGCAGAGTCCGGTCTGGCGCTGAATGGTCTGCCCGCAGGAAGCTACCTTGTCAGGATCACTGACGAGACTGGTAACAGTTCTATGCATAAACTAAATAAGATCCATGAGTAAAAGTAAAAAAATATTTTTCTTATGGTTTTTATCATATGTACTGCCTCTCCATATTTCCAGCGGACAGGCACCGGCTATGACAAGGATGATCATTCCCAACACTACGATCAGTCTGATCCCTCCTGCTAATTTCATTCCAAGCGATTTCTACGATGGACTTCTGCACAAACCTACCAGTAGCTCTATCATAGGGAAAAAAGAACCCGGACAGGGATACCTTCATTTTAATAAACGATTCACTCCCGGTTATCTGCAGGCCTTAGGGCTACAGATGATCAAAAAAGAAGATATCAAAACATCAGAAATGGAAGGCACCTTATACCTGCTTACCTATGTAGTTCAGAATACGAATATGCACCGGTATATGCTGGTAACAGGCGATGAACAGAACACCTATTTTGTAATGGCCAACTATCCGGCAGGCTACAAAAGCCGGATCAGCGAACCGATCAAAAGAAGTCTAATGACCGTACAATACAAATGAAACAACGAGTAGTTACATTCATCGCAGGTTTCACCTTATGGCTTTGTACCACAGGATCCATGAGTGCCCAGACCATTACGGTCTCTCATTATCCTACCTTTGAAACCACTTCCCTGCAGTCCATGTGGGGAGATGATCCGTCGTTCAATATCAACGATACGATCAATCTTTTCGAACAGGTGACCGATCAATTTACCTTTGATACAAGGTCCGGCTCCATCGCAAGCTTTGCAGGGATCAAGCTAGGAGTAGGTTTATACGGGAGTTTTAAATACGGGATCGGCCCGCTTCGATTCCGCATCTCCGGCTTTGAAACAGGAAGTATCGGTGTAAAATATCCGATCAAAGTAGACCTCGAAATGCCCGAAGACAGCTCATTCAACGCAGGAGAACTGATCACCATCAGTACGTCTTATACGGTAGAGCCGGGATATGAACTGAATACCTTCTATCCGGCTGCCGGAGAAATCGCTCTTGAGCTGCCGCTGATGTTCGATCTCAGGACCAGCATAGAATTCTGTTTATTCTCCTGCTTTAATGTTTCCCTGGTTCCTCCTTTCCCTCTCACCCTGCCCGAGCCAATGATCGATGTTGTCTATCCGATCATTAAGGTAAACCAGGATGAGATCACCTATCCTTGTACCTCCACGATCATTTGTACACAATCCCTGGCCATCCCGGCGCTGGAAGCAGGTCCTGTGACGGGCGACCTAAGTATTCCTCACGTGACGACCACTACCACCCTGGACGGCACGGATCTCGTAGCCACAGGATCCGATGAATACATCAATCTTTCCTTTAACATCATCTCTTTCCTGGCCATGCTTCCTACTCCGGCCAAACCGGTATTTGAAGCTATTAACGGCGGCATCAGCCTTCCGGATCCGGGAATCCCCGATTTTTCTGGTGAATTAAAATCCATTGACATCAGTTGGTCTTTGTTCAGCATGGCATTTGAAGTACCGATCTCTCAGAGCCAGGAATTTGTCTTTTCCCCAAACGTGATCATGGAAATGGCATTCCCGACCAAGGTAGACTATCAGGTGACAGATCCCATCACGGGAAATCAGTTTTCAGGGAACGACAGTCTTGTCTCTCTTACGGTAGGCCATGACATTACGCTGCGGTTCCCCTGCGATTACAGCCGGATGGATATAAAAGCCAACTACGAGATCGAAGATGAAAATAATTTTTCCAATAAAACATTCGATCACGTAGATGTGAATTTTGTGGTAAGCGCCCTTACATTTTCAATAGATTTTCCTGAGTTCACAATTATCCCGAGATTTTGCATTCCGCTGGGGTTTACCTCAATATGCTTCGAATTGGTTATTCCTGGTTACTCCTTTGGCTTCGGACCTCTCATAGGACCTTACACTTTAAATCTGGCAGCCTTTGATTTTCCTCCCTATTTTGACCGGGAATGGAGTCTGGGAGGCTTAAATAAAGTAGATATCCCGGATCCTTTCCGGATCATTCCCAGAAAATTCCGGCTGGAACTTCAGTCTACTCCTGCCCTTTGTTACGGAGAAGCGACCGGAACATCCAACCTTACTGTCTCGGGAGCTACTCCCAACCTCCGCTACGAATGGTCAAACGGAGCATCTACCCAAAACCTCACAGACGCCAAAGCCGGCAGACATTATATCACTGTGACAGACGCTAACGGATGCCGGGCATATAACAGCGTTGTCATTGATCAGCCATCTCCGATACTCAGTACTGTTGCCGGAACGCATATA
>CAYTGJ010000093.1:0-17643 GCA_964437245.1 uncultured Chitinophagaceae bacterium | reverse complement strand
GCTGTATGCTGTTGCCTCTGCGATAAGCCGCTGAAAATTTCAAAGGCTACTCTTTGATGATCTTATATTGAGATACAAAAGAGTCTCCTGCTACTTCTATCATATAAAAACCTGGTTTCAGCAACTCTCCTATTTCGATCGCTTCTCCTGTTTTTTCTCTAAGGTTCTGTACAAGTCTTCCCTGCAGATCGTAGATCCCTATGCGAACCGGCTGAGGGGCTCCTTGTACAATCAGGGTGGTAGTATGAGCAAAAGGATTCGGTGCCACCAATATGGTTACCTCCTTATCATTCCGGACAATCTTCACAGGAGAATAAGCTACCGTCGCATCAAAGTCGTATTGCGCCAGGCGATAATAAAGTATTCCTTCCGGTGCATTGGTATCAATGTAGCCATAACGCTGGGCTACCAGAGTAGTCCCATTTCCTTCCACTCGTCCCAAAGGCAGATAATCAACCCCGTTCAGCGAACGCTCTACCATAAAATAATGGTTGGTTTTCTCAGAAGCTGTTTCCCATTGAAGGAAAACATCCTTTCCGTTTTTCTCAACTTCAAAAGAGATCAGCTCTACCGGCAGAAAAACTGCCGAGCAGGTATTGGCAATTTCTGCTCTTACAGGAATACGGGGACAATTATTATAGTCTCCAAAAACCCAGCTATAAAAAGGGCCGTACTGTGCAATTCCGATCTGCCTGGTGATGGTCAGATCCTGCGTCGGACCATAAGGGAAAGAAGAGCTCCCGTGATGGAAGAACGAAGGGTTATTGGCTCCTCCGCTTCTGACCGCTCTCATCCGGTATTTGCCCACAGGCAAATGCACGTTCAGCGGTACCACCTGAGCGGTAGCTCCCGGCCACACCGTATAAGTAACCGGGGTACTGGTGTATACGACATGATTGTGGTTGTTAAAAATTTCCACTGCAAAAGTGAACGGATATGTAGCACCTCCCCAGGGGAACATGGACACGCTTCTAAGTTTCACCGGATTTTTCACATCGAACTCCATTGATATTCCTGTATACGTAGGTGGATTCGTAACCCCATTTGCAAACCCAGTGGGAGTTCCGGCCGTTTCCCCTACAGTGACATTGCTGATCGCTCCTGCATCCTCCACATAATAATAGGTGGTAGAAGGAAGAGGGAGTGAAGGAGTAGTAAAAGTAGCACCCGTACCTACTACTGTATTTCCGGGAAGGTCAGTGCTATACCAGGTAAAAGGACCGGTACCACCTGACACTTCAAGAGTAAGTGTACCAGCGGTAGTGCGGCAGGCATCTACAGGACTTGCCGACGTAGTAGTAACCACCACTTCATCTGAAGTGCCGGTACAGCCTGGCAGACTCGCTTCCAATCTATAGGTAGCAGGAGCAGAAGCATACAACGTAGGAGAAACTTCTCCTGCCAGCGCCACCCCGTCTCTCCTCCACTGAAAGACAGTAGCCGGAGGAAATGAAGAAACATTGGAAGGGGTCAGGACATAAGGCACCTGACACAGATTTCTGTCGGCTCCCAAAGCCGGTACCGGCAGCGCTCCCGATCCGATCACAATTGTATCCGAACGGCTGCAGCCTCCCGCCGTACGGGTCACTACATAAGTACCAGCTCCGTTGGCAGCAGAAATCGACTGAGTACTTCCCCCGGAAGCATTGATCGTAAGTGCACTTGGCAAAATCCGCCGCCAGTTATAAACAGGACTTCCGGCAGCAGTAGTATTGGCATTCAGGGTTATCGGAAAAGGAGTATTACAAGTCAGGAGATCATTTCCCAGATTCGGTTTTTCACAGCAGTTTTTCTCCCAGGCGGGAGCAGGTCCCATTGCAGTGTACAAACAACTCGTCAAAGAATATCCGGTGGAATGAGGCAGGTCCTGAGTACCTTCCCACACCAGTACTCCTGCAAGACCTTCGTTTTTCGCATAGTTCACCTTCGCTGTGATCGTTACACAACCGTTATAGTTATAACCTCCGCTCAGGTCTCCGTTGTATATGGCATTGCTCTGTGCAGCATTGATGGCCGAATAGACAGACGTTCCTCCTCCGCTGTTTCTTCCGTAGTAAGGAATTCCGATCACCATTTTACTTTTAGACCAGCTAAAGGGAGGATTCGAGAAATCCCGTACTGCCTCCTGAGCATGAATAAGAGGCGAATGATTGGCAGGCCAGCTTGGATTAACGGAAATATGGGCGGCATAGGCAGCATCATAGGTCATTAAATGATAGAAATCCACGTATTGATCCACGGTAGGATTGACATAATCTGCCCCGGTGGGATTGACTGCAAAATGGTCGGTTTCTCCATTCAGGGCAATTGTAATTTCCAATGGCTTACACATCGTGCCTTGCAGAGCATTCAGTCTTGTTCGCATCATGGACAGGAAAAGTTCATGATTATTTTTTTCTGCTGCTGACACCGGATGTTCAAGGTCGAAGTCCCATCCATCCAGGTCGTAACGCTGGATAAAAGCTGCAAGGTCGTTGGCCAGTTCTGTTCTTGCTGTTGCATTGGCAAGAATCGTGTTAAGCCTTGTGGTAATGTTCATATCTCCGGGGGCTGGTGCTCCTCCGGTAGAGATCAGCACCTTGATAGAAGGATTGGCCGCTCGGGCAGCCGTCAGCATGTTAGTGAAATTCGAGGTCGTAAACCAGGCATTCGGGCTATTGGTGGGGAGCCCTGTACCATCAGTAATATTCCCGGTATTGTCCATCGGATTAAAGAACGAGTGAACCAGATGGGTCATTTTTGCCCACTGAACACTCCCCAGAGGGCTGGCGTTCTGAACATACATCACAACTCTGCGCTGTGCGTATGTATTCCCGATCAAAATAAAAATAAATAAAAAAGTAAGTGAGTAAATAAGTTTTGTTTTCATATTCGGTTCAGCACGTCTATTCTTTGATTATCTTTTGTCTGTGTATTTTCTCTTCTGTAAAAATTTCGAGGATATAAATGCCGGGAGCAAGTTGCTCTCCTATCGGATGATGTTCTCCTGTTTTCAGTGACTGCCGTCCAAGATCTCTTCCCTGAAGATCGGTCAGTTTTACCTCCACGGATTCCTGTGCGGATTGTACCAGCAGATCCGTGTAAGCAGTAAATGGATTAGGACTTATAGAGACAAAAGAAGCAGAAGACACCTCCAGCGAAATTACTTTGCTATAACTTACGGTTCCGTCCAGGTCATACTGTGCCAGACGATAATAAGTCTTTTGTGAAAGGAAGACCGGATCCAGGAACTCATATTCTACGATGGCCGAAGTATTCCCCTGACCTTCTACTCTTTCTACTTCCGTAAAACTATCGCCGTCTGTTGATCGTTCGATCTTGAAATGATCATTGTTTATTTCCTGTGCGGTGGTCCATTCCAGCAAAGCCTGACCATTGGTAGCTTTGGCAGCAAACCGGATCAGCTCCACAGGTGCTGCTACGCAGGATCCGTTTACCGTAGCGACTACCGGAAGACGTTTACAGGCACTTCCTGAACCTGCGATTTCCCAGTTGAAGAAAAACACATAGCTTCCTAAACCGAATGAGCCCGTAATGGAAACATTGTTATTGGTAATCGGGTACGAAGGTGCTGTATTCACCAAAAGGCTTACAGTACCAGTCGCTACCATCCGGTAATTCCCTGCCGACAAATTTGCTCCCACCGGAACAGTTACCCGCTGTACACTTCCGGTACTGTTATTTACCGCCGTAAGCGGTCCGGTATATACATCGGCCGAATTGGCGCTGTTCCGGATACTGATCTGAATATTTCCATTCGCTCCTGAAGGGAGAAATACATCTACAGAGTTAATGGTCACAGTGGCCGTAGTTGTAAAAGTCAGACCGACACCGGTGCCGGTAGGATTCTGAAAAGAGTTGGCCGGTCCTGCCAGCCCTACATAATAAGGAGGAGATGCCGCCCCAGCCTGTACATAATAAGTACCGGCGGAAGACGCACTGAATGTAGTACCAGTCCCCAGAGAAGATCCTCCGGTTGCTACGTTATACCAGGTATAAGGACCAGCAGTCGCCCCTGTGATCGCCAGCGGGATCGGTGCAGAGGCGGCACACCCGTCTACTGGTACAGGTACAGAAGAAGTAAGAACGATATCGTCATTGGTACTGCTGCAACCTGAAATACTTGCGGTAAGCCGGTAGGTCCCTGCCTCTCTCACATTAGCGAGTGAAGAGGAAGTCGCTCCGGTAATAATCGTACTGTTCCTTCTCCATTGCCAGGTAGTACCTCCCGGAAAAGAAGCAAGATTGGAGGGAGCCAGCGTATGAAAAGCCGGATCACAAATCACACGATCGGCCCCAAGAGCAGGAGTAGGCAGGCTTGCAGAAATCACTACTTCATCTACTTTCACGCAATTTACACCTTCTGAAACAGTGACAGCATAGGTCCCTGCAGTGGTAACGGTATTATTAGGGTCTGTCCCTGCATAGGGCGAACCGTTTCTTGTCCAGGTGAATGTTCTTCCTCCCGAAGCAGCAATTCCCGACGAAAGGGTAATAGAACCACCCGTTCCGCAAAGCGAACGATCGGCCCCCAGATCCGGATCCCCAAAAGGACACCCGCAGGCATTTACGGCTGCAGCCAACACAGGCAACAATGCATAAGGACTGCTGGGCGCAACATCCTGAGTAAGCTCCCATACCATCATACCCGGAGCTCCTCTGGTACACATGGCATAATTTGTTTTCGCTTCTATAGTAGGTTTGGTATCGAACCCTATTCCACCTACGATTCCATCCTCATCGTTGAAATGGGTAGAACTGGCCACCATATACCATAGATGACTATCAGGATTTGGTCTTCCGTAAAAAGCAACCCCCGGGATCATTTTTTCATAGGGACATCCTCTGGCATACCATCCGTCCATAGACCGTTGCATAAAATCCAGCGAAGTATGATTGGGGAAACAAGCAGGAGCATCGTACGACATAATATTAAAATAATCCAGGTGTGTAAAAGCGGCAGCCTGTACCCCTACTGAATGGCCTTGATTGACACAGGAGTAAATAAACGACTCTCCTCCCAATGCTGCCGACAACTTATAAGTGGTCCCGAGTGCTCCTTTGATGGCCTGCAACATTAACGTATAATTCGCCGCATCACCTGCAGCCGGAAACTCCCAGTCAATGTCAATCCCCGCCAGTCCATGAGTATTGCATAAATTCAAACAGGCATTGGCCAGTGCAGTTCTTCTGGTGGCATTCCCAGCAACTCCCGAGAAGTTTCCTGACAAGTCCCAACCTCCGATGGCCACCCAGAGCCTTACGCCATTCGCCGTACAATTGGCCTTGATCGCATTGAAGACCGACATATCTCCTATTCCTCCGGGACCTCTTATCGTAAGGCTACCATCAGCCGCAAGATCTGCAAAAGCATAAATGACATCGGTCAGATGGTTATATTGTACAGCATTGGCCTGCGCCACACTACGATAGTAAGGGAAATACCCTTTTACCATCTGGGCGTATGAAGTATTGAAGGCCAACATACCAACAAGAAACATTAACTTTATTCTGATTCCCTTCATTCTCTTTATAGTGTTTTAGCTTATCTGTCTAATTTTTTTCTTAACCTGTCAATCTCTTCACTCAACCTCTTTCTCTTCCGAATACAGCCCAGGATTTCTTCTACCTGGTATTTCCATTGGAATAATCCAATTAAATCTATACTAAGGCCTGAAAACGTCCCCTTATCACAAATAATTTGACAGGCTTAGTTATCAGCGGCTTTACTATAATTTACTCAAAGCAAGAGGGAGGTTGATCTTTTCGAAGAAAAAAATGCGATTATATTAGTCATAAAGAGCTAAAGCAAAACGTTCCTATTGCGCCTTGATTTATGCCAAAAACTTCATTTTTAAGCTAAAAAAGCCTTTAATAGCAAAATAAATACCTTCTGAATTCCTACTAGTAAAACGTTATTCATTTTAGGGAAAATACCGAGCGATAAAAATATCGTTCCAAAGGCTAACGATAACAAAAAAGTATAAATCATACAGAGAAGACCACCCAAAAACCAAGGGACAAGCGCCTTAAAAAATCGTTTTCCCGTATTCTCCGTAAAATACTTCTGCTCTTTAAGACAAGAGAGCCTTATTGACTCTATTGCCGGATTTGGTTGTTCTATTGACAAACGGTTTGAGGGGACACAAACCGAGGCATTCGTATGTGATTGTTATTAACCATCGTTTGTGTCTTCGCAAACAACTTCATTTAACTGAATTATATCAAACAACCAAATCCGGCAATAGTGTCTTCTTATTCTTTAATACGCAAAAACAAATAGAAGGATTCAAAAAATCAGATTCCGGATACGAGATGCAGGATAATTTCATGATCCAGAGATAGAAGTATTACAAAAAAGATTCCTCAACGCTTCTGTCCATCTAGCTTATTGAGAAGACAATCATCTTCTACTCTTTATACTCAAGCAACTGAGTATGGCTACCGTCAAATACGGCATAGGTACAGTAGTTGACCCATTCTCCCAGGTTTATATACCGGCTGTTTTCGGCCACTTCCAGGTCAAGAGGTAAATGTCTGTGACCAAAAATGTAATAATCATGATGCGCTTGCTGCTCCTGTTCTTTGGCATAGATATAGAGCCATTCATCATCTCCCAGGAATTTTTCTTTCTTCAGCCCCGAGATCCGGCTGCTGTTCGACCAATAGTGGGCAATCCCGATCCCGATCGCAGGAGGGGTAATCCTAAACCATTCCTGGAAAAAACGGTTGGCAAATACTTTTTTAATGAATTTGTAAAACCGATCACCAGGTCCTAACCCGTCGCCATGCCCGATGTATAATCGCTTATCATTTACAGTAAGTACTTCCGGCTGACGAATGATCTGTATGTTCATTTCTTTGGTAAAATAATCAAAGATCCACATATCATGATTACCGGTAAACCAGTACACCGGCAATCCTTTGTCCGTAAGCTCTGCCAATTTTCCCTGCAAGCGGATATATCCTTTAGGGATCACATACCTAAACTCAAACCAGAAGTCAAAAACATCTCCCATCAAAAAAATGGCTGCGGCATCTTTTTCAACCATGTTCAGCCAACGTATTATTTTCTTCTCCCGCTCCAGACTGGTAGCATGATCGGGTACTCCAAGATGAAAATCAGAAACGAAGTAAAGCTTTTTCCCTTCCGGAAGTCGGTCAAATGGAAGCGTCATGTATTCAGAAGAATAGGTTCATAAAATCACACAGGACAGACAATTCCATCGGTGAGGGTTGCCTGTCCTGTATTTATTAATTCATTGCCGGAAAGGACTACTCATCCTTTCCGATATTATTGATCTCATTACTCAGTTCTGTAGGCTGTACGGAACTTTCCGGCTTTTCCTCCTGATTATTTTTAGGAGTAGGATTGGTAAACTCCTGGTAAGTCGTCTGCTTATCAAAAGGTCTCTTTCCGATCAATGTTTCAAGATCCGACTGGAAAATGATCTCTTTCTTCAGCAGCTCCTGCGCCAGGATCTCCAGCTCGTTTCTCTTCTCTCTCAACAGGTTCTTACTTCTTTCGTATGCCCCATTGATGATGTTTCGTACCTCTTCGTCTATGGTTTCGGAGGTAGCCTCCGAATACGGCTTATTAAATGAATATTCACTTTGCTTGGAATCGTAGTACGAGATATTCCCAAGTTTCTCATTCATTCCGTAAATCGTCACCATTCCATAAGCCATTTTGGTAATTCTTTCCAGGTCACTCAAGGCACCTGTTGAAATTTTCCCGAATACGATTTCCTCTGCGGCTCTTCCTCCCAGCGTCATGCACATTTCATCCAGCAATTGTTCTGTAGTGTACAGAAACTGTTCTTTCGGCAAATACTGTGCATAGCCCAGAGCGGCTACTCCACGAGGTACGATACTCACTTTCACCAAAGGATCTGCGTGCTCCAGGAACCAGCCTGCTACTGCATGGCCTGCCTCATGATACGCTACGATTTTCTTTTCTTCAGGAGAAATAATCTTGTTCTTTTTCTCCAGTCCGCCGATCACTCTATCGATCGCATCGTTGAAATCCTGCATTTCCACCTGCTCCTTGTTTTTACGGGCCGCAATCAGAGCAGCTTCGTTACAAACGTTGGCAATCTCTGCTCCTGCAAAGCCCGGGGTTTGCGCAGAAAGTTTTTTAGGATCCACATCACTACCGAGTTTCAACGGTTTAAGGTGTACTTTGAAAATAGCTTCACGACCTACGATATCCGGCTTGTCAATAGAGATCTGTCTGTCAAAACGGCCTGGTCTGAGCAAAGCGGAGTCCAATACATCCGGGCGGTTGGTTGCCGCCAGAATGATGACCCCTGAATCCGTAGCAAAACCGTCCATCTCTACCAACAGGGAGTTCAGGGTATTTTCTCGCTCATCGTTGGCACCAGGCATAGAGCCCTTCCCTCTCGAACGACCGATTGCATCGATCTCATCAATAAATATGATACAAGGCGCTTTTTCCTTGGCCTGTTTAAACAAATCTCTTACTCTGGCAGCTCCTACTCCGACAAACATTTCCACGAAATCCGAACCGGACAGTGAGAAAAACGGCACCCCTGCTTCTCCTGCCACAGCCTTTGCCAGCAAGGTTTTACCTGTACCCGGAGGGCCTATCAGCAATGCTCCTTTCGGGATTTTCCCTCCCAGTTTTGTAAACTTGGTAGGATTTTTCAGGAAGTCTACGATTTCCTTTACTTCTTCTTTCCCTTCTTCAAGACCAGCTACATCGGCAAAAGTGATCTTCACTTTGTTCTCCGCATCAAATAAGGCTGCCCGGGATTTTCCTATGTTAAAGATCTGCCCTCCCGGTCCTACATTGGTGACTCTCCGCATCAGATACCAGAAGCCGACAAACAGGAGCAGTAAAAGTCCCCAGCTCATCAACTGATTCGGCATATCAGAACGGTTGCTGTCAAACTCTACCGAAACCCGGTCGCTTTCGGCGATCCTTCTATCTTTATTTAACTGTTCGACATACTCTTCAAAGTTTTCCGGAGAGCTGATCTGAAACTGAAAATGTGGTCCATGTGAAATCGAAAACGGACCTGACTCAGGAAGGTACTTTTTGTAGTAACTGTTTTCCAGCACCTTGTCCTTCATGGTCACTTCTACGAATTTTCCGTTCACCACCATTATTTTTTCTACGTCATGGCGCAAATAGAACTCCTCGAAATCCTTCTTCTTAATCTCCCGCACAGATCCCTGACGGCCAAACCACATGATCCCGAAAATCACGGTAAGCAATGATACGATCACCCATACCTGATAGCTCGGACGCTCTCCTCCCGGCTTGGGATTCAGTGGATTTTTCGATAAAGGATTTTTCTTTTTCAGATTATTATCCTGCTTGTCTTCCATTTTCTTTTTCAATTAAGATTTTAAAAATTATTTAGACGCTTTCTTTTTAGGAGAAGCGCCTTTAGCTGCTGTCGCTTTTTTGGCCACTGTCTTTTTCGCTATAGCGACTTTAGTACCTGTGGCCTTTGTTTTCTGCGACACCGGCGCTTTTTTAGCAGCCGGCTTTTTCCCTTTGGCAGAGGCTACGGTCTTTTTCGCTATAGCTTTTGTAGAACCGGTAGTCTTTGTTTTCCGCGCCACCGTCACAGCCGGTTTCGCCTTGTTTTTTTTCGCCTTAGGGGTTTCTGGTTTTACCTCTTTTTTGGGTTTCGTTTTTTTAACGGCTTCCGCAGTATCATCGTCAATAACTGTGATCTCTGCATCGCCCCACAGATCTTCCAATCCGTAAAACTCACGCCGGTCTGTTCTGAAAATATGAGCCACTACATCTGCATAGTCCAGCAGGATCCATTCTTTGTTCTGGATTCCTTCTTTCATCCATACTTCCTGGCCGCTGACTTTCCATACTTCCTCTTCGATAGAAGTCCGGATCGCATCAAGTTGTGTATCCGTATTAGCAGAACAAATGACAAAATAATCTGCCACGGCTGTTTTAATATTCTTCAAATCAATAATAGTAATCGCATGCGCTTTTTTTTCCTGCATTCCTTTTACTACCAGATCCACCAGACGATAGTCAGGGGCGTTCTTTTTTGCCGGTTTTGATTTTGAAGATACTTTTTCTTTTTTAGTAACCACTAATTATTCTCGTTATGTGTATTTTTGCTTAAAATTATAAAAATAATTGTACAATATTTCAGCCAATACGATTTTTACGGGCAAAAGGGTGGTATATCTGCCAACCTGTCATTCTACGAATGAATATGCCAGCCAACTCCTGACGGAAGAGCGCCCCCTGGAGGGAACTCTGATCATTACCCCCGAACAAACTGCCGGGAAAGGTCAGCGGGGTAACCGCTGGGAAGCAGAAGCGGGTAAAAACCTGACTTTTTCACTGATTCTTCTTCCCCATTTTCTCCCGGTCCACCATCAGTTTTACCTGAACATTATTACGGCTCTTGCTGTTCGCGACACGGTAGCTCATTTCCTCCAAACTTCTGTAAAAGTGAAGTGGCCAAACGATATATACCTGAATGATAAAAAGATAGCAGGAATCCTGATCCAGAATTCTCTTCGTAAAAACACCCTGAATACTTCTGTTGTCGGCATAGGCCTAAACGTAAATCAACAATTTTTTACCGACAAAAAGGCGGTCTCCATGAGCAATTTTGCCCATGCCTCGTTTTCATTGGAACAGGTTCTTGACCTGCTCCTGGAAAAAACAGAAGCCTATTATTTAAAACTCCGGGACGGACACATGGAAACTCTCCGGCAAACCTATTTAAGTCATTTGTTCCGGATACGCGAAGAGCATGATTTTATAGCTCAAGAGATTCCCTTCAGAGGTACTATCAGCGGGCTGGACGACTCCGGACGGCTTCTGATCTCTACTCCGGAAGGCGAGCGGGCTTTCAACTTCAAGGAGGTTGAGTTTGTCTGGTAATCCATTAATACTCAAAGGTTAATTACAACAAGAAGGAGTTGCGTACTTTTTGTTTTGCTATTAAATAGCCAATAAATTATATTTGTAGACTTATAGTACACTGAAAATCAAAAAATAAAATAATAATGGTTGAAACATATGTAAAATCCAAAGTTAAAGACATGTCTTTAGCAGAATGGGGTAGAAAAGAAATCCAGCTTGCAGAAGCAGAAATGCCAGGGCTTATGGCGATCAGAAAAGAATTTGGTCCTTCCAAGCCTTTAAAAGATGCAAGAATAGCCGGATGTCTTCACATGACCATTCAAACTGCAGTTCTGATTGAAACATTAGTAGAACTGGGTGCTGAAGTGACCTGGTCTTCCTGCAATATATTCTCCACCCAGGATCATGCGGCAGCAGCCATTGCAGCAGCAGGGATCTCCGTATATGCCTGGAAAGGAATGAACGAGCAGGAATTTGACTGGTGCATCGAACAAACTTTATTTTTCGGAGAAGACAGAAAACCATTGAATATGATCCTGGACGATGGCGGTGATCTTACCAACATGGTACTGGACAAATTCCCTGAGCTGGCAAAAGCGATCAAAGGAATCTCCGAAGAAACCACCACAGGAGTATTAAGACTGAGAGAAAGAGTTCAAAAAGGTACCCTTCCTCTTCCTGCGATCAACATCAACGACTCTGTTACAAAATCTAAATTTGACAATAAATACGGTTGTAAAGAATCGCTGGTAGATGCAATAAGAAGAGCTACCGACGTAATGATGGCCGGAAAGGTAGCGCTAGTAGCCGGATACGGAGACGTAGGAAAAGGTTCTGCTGCTTCTTTAAGAGGAGCCGGCGCCAGAGTAATTGTTACAGAAATCGATCCTATCTGTGCACTTCAGGCCGCTATGGACGGATACGAAGTCAAAAAGATGGACGATGCTGTGAAAAGAGCTGACATCATCGTAACTGCGACAGGAAACAAAAACATCATCCTGGATCGTCATTTCAAATCTATGAAAGACAAGGCTATTGTTTGTAACATTGGTCACTTTGACAATGAAATTGACATGGCATGGTTAAACAAAAATTATGGCAATACTAAAATTGAGATCAAACCTCAGGTAGACAAATACCATGTAGATGGTCATGATATTCTCGTATTGGCAGAAGGTCGTCTGGTAAACCTTGGCTGTGCTACCGGACACCCATCGTTTGTAATGTCGGCTTCCTTTACCAACCAGGTACTGGCGCAACTGGAGCTTTGGCAAAATTCAAGCAACTACAAAAACGACGTATATACGCTTCCAAAACACCTGGATGAAAAAGTGGCAAGATTGCACCTTGGAAAAATCGGGGTGGAACTGGATGTCCTTACATCTGAGCAGGCAAGCTATATCGGTGTAACCGTAGAAGGTCCGTTCAAATCTAACGAGTACAGATACTAATCTTGTGAGGTCCGGTACAATCTTACCGAATACACTCTACAAAATACCCTGTCTTTAAAGACAGGGTATTTTATTATCCCTCGCAAACAATAATGCCGGACAATCACTAAATCTTTTTTGTGGAGAACAAGCCAAGAATAGAACAGAATTGCTTTATTTCCCCGATAAGGAATTATATTCTTTCGAATTGTGTTTTAAAAACAAAATATCTCACATTGTAACTTTCTAAAACCGCTCGTCACAACTATGAAAAAAAGACCGTCGCTTGTTCTATGTCTGATCATGGATATTCTGGGATATGCTACCTATGCTCTTCCTATCATCGGAGAGTACGGCGACTTCTTCTGGGCCCCCTTTTCTGCCTTCATTTTTTATAAAGCCTTTGGCGGGAAGATCGGAGTAATGGGAGGAATGATCAACTTTATAGAGGAAGCCGTACCGGGCCTTGATTTTATTCCGACCTATACACTTGCCTGGATATGGCAATGGAGGAAAGACAAAAACAACACAACCCTGCAATAAACGAAATACTACAGGCAGACGAACACAACAATGAGCAGGGACAGAGGAAGATCGAACTTTTTATACGGAATGATTGCGGCCATGTTTTGCTGGGGCATAAGCTGGCCGGTAGGCAAAATACTCGCCTCCTATGGCAATGCTGAAACGCTGAGCCTCCTTCGCTTTATCGTAACCTTTCTTTCGCTCCTCATTCTTTTACTGATCATGAAAGAAAAACTTTCCATTTCCCGGAAAGGATGGCCGGTCCTTTTAGCCGCCAGTATCTGCATGACCTTATATAGTTTTATGTTTCTCGAAGGTCTTCATCATGGTCAGGCTGGAGCAGGAGGGGTACTAGTCACCACCCTGAACCCCGTATTGACGTACGCACTCTCCATGCTGCTCAGCCTGAGAATGCCTTCGGGGAAAGAAAGCCTGGGACTTACCATCGGTATTTTGGCCGGAGCAGTACTGCTGCAGGTATGGAACAACAGCACGGACCTCTTTGCCACAGGGAACTTATACTTTGTAGGAGCTACTGTCACCTGGGCAATCCTGAGCAAATTCACGGCCTTGTCTTCGCATTATGGCTCTCCGGTCAGTTTCAGTTTATGGATGTATGCACTTTGCAGCCTGATGATGTTGTGCTTCACCGATCATACCACCACCCTCACACTTCTACGAAACAGTGATTCTATTTTCTGGCTCAACATGTTTTTCAGCGCCACGGTCACCACATCGATGGCTACCACCTTTTATTTTTATGCTACGTCAAGGATAGGTGCCGATAAAGCCAGCGGTTATATTTTCATGGTCCCTCTCTCGGCAGCGATCGGAGCCTGGCTGATCCTCGGAGAAGTTCCTTTATGGAACACCCTTGCAGGAGGGCTTCTTGGACTTTCGGCCGTTTATATTCTACAGCAAAAGAAAAAGCTAAAGATAAAATAGCACCCCTGTCAGGTTCAGAATGCCCCTGGGGTTATTCCTGTTTCAGAATCAGCGTCCCATTGTTTTTCCGGGTGAGGCTATCGTAAAAATAATTTCTGTCTTCGTAGTATAACCGATAATACCAATCTCCCCTGATTGAAAATTCCACTCGCCCGGTTTCTGTACTGATGATCGTTTGTTCTTCTCCTGTGATCATATTACGGACGATCATTTCCTTTCCTGCACCGGGATTATCCAACGAATCCAACAATACCCACCGATGTTTTTTCACCACAGGTTCCGTAAGTCTAAGCGTAATATAACGCACCGAAGATACTTTCTTTTTTCCCGGCTTCTCTACCAATACCTGACCATAGCGATTACCATCATAGGCGATGAGCAGATAATCTGCTTCCGAATCCAGCTTAATATCTGCTTCTCCGGAACCGTTCCGGCCGATCGAATCCCATTGCAAAGCTGTCAGATTGATCAGGTGAATAGCTGAATTGGTGGCGATGTTTTCTGTTTCTGCGTCTCTTACCTTAAGCGATACATAGTATTCAAACTTACGCTTAAGTACTGCTTTCATTTCGAGCATACGATCGTCCGATATTCCCATGGTAGAGATCTCCTTCTCCACATCTTTATAATCGTCTTTATGAATGGTCAGTTTATATTCGTGCTGCGGTTTCAATACATAACTCACCAGGTTATCCTTAGGCTGATAACCACGCAAAGGTGAAATTTCCGTTCCGGTTTCCTGCTCAATCAACCTGATCTGAGGATCGGATAAAGACGCACTTGCAATCTCATCGGTTACTTTTAACCGGAGTTCTATTTGTTTAATATACAACCGGTACAAATCATCACTCCCCTTTCCTCCTTTTCGATTGGAACTGAAATAGCCGCTTCTTTCCTGCGCATCCAGAATAATACCGAAATCGTCTCCTGCCGAATTCAAAGGATAACCGGGATTATAAACTATCTGCCGGTGATCGTGAGCATTCTCCACGAAGAAAAAATCCAGTCCTCCCAATCCTCCGTGTCCATCGGAGGAAAAGTAAAACTTACCGGAAGGACTGATATAAGGGAACATTTCATCTCCTTCTGTATTGATGGGTTCTCTCAGGTTTTTCGGCACCGACCATTCTCCGTCTTTTAAAAAAGACACATAAAGATCGGTCCCTCCACTTCCTCCCGGCATATCGGAGACATAGTATAAGGTACGTTCATCCTTACTTAAGGCAGGATGTCCTACCGAATAAAACTCACTGTTGTACGGGAAAGGCCTGACATTCGTCCATTCCATTTTTTTTCTGTCCCATTCTGCCATGAACATTTGTAAACGGTTGCTATGTGCCTTGCCTGCATTGGCAGTCAGGATCATTTTATTTCCATTGTCATAAAAAAGAACAGGCCCTTTATGAAAAGGTGTTTTAAAATCGTCCAGCGGAAAATTGCGAACCGCTTCATCTGTGGTATCTCTTTCCTTTACAAAATAAAGCTCTGAAAAACCGGCTGCCTTCTGCATATTCACCTGTTTAATAAATTTCTCAACCGGTCTGTCAGAAGAAAACACAATCCCGTTTTTATAAAACACCGGGCAGTAGTCTGCATACTCAGAGTTATATGCCACCGGGCGGGCAGTAAACGAAAAAGAGTCCTTATACAGTTGGTGTAATTTTGTAATGGATTCATACTGCGCAAGGAGTACCGGATCACTCTGCTGTGTGGCCTGGTTTTTCAGCCAGCGTTGTGCCTCTGTATAGTTATGATTGCTGATCAATACCCTGGCAAACCAGCTACTGTCGGCCTGGGCCGGACGTAAACCCTTCGCCAGCGCTTCTCTGAAATACGATTCTGCTTCTTCCGTCTGACCGATCCGGGCACAGGCCCGTGCGATCTTTACCCTAACGGCAGCATTCTCTTCGTATTTTTTCTTCAAAAGCATCTGCTGGTACAAATCAATTGCTGTCATATAGGACATTTCCTGAACATGACGGTCAGCACGGACTTCAAGGCTTTTCAGATCCCTGAAAACATTCTGTGCTCCGGCTTCAAAAAGAACCAGGCAGAAAAAATATACTATCAGCAGCGCTTTCATCTTTTTAAAAATACCTTGGGGCGATTACATTTTTCCTGAAATATATAAAACGGTAATTAAGCATTACTTCATGAGAAGCCGTATTAATGGTCCTGATCTTATTAAGCGCAGAGTCATAGGCATACCCCAGGCTCAACTGATCGGTAAGCATCGCCTGAACAATAAAATTCAACGAGGTAGCCGTCCGGTAAGATACTCCTACCCATAACACCTCATTGATCATCAGCATGGTGTTCAGATCTGCCTGGATCGGCGCTCCGGGTACGGCTTTCAGTAATACAGACGGTTTCAACTTCAACTGCGGGGATAGTTCGGTCACAAAACCGGCTGTCAGAAAATAGTGTTGGTATTGGACTGCATTATAAGCCACATTGGTTCTCTTTCCTAAATGGTCCATAATATGCGGCACTGAAAACCCTGCATAGAACTTACGGGTATAATAATATACTCCTCCTCCGAAATTAGGCAGAAAAAAATGGACATCATCCGAAGCAAAAGCAGGATCATTGGGAGTTCTGACCTCCAGCTGGCTAAACCGGGAAACACAGTTTGTAAATCCTGCCTGGAGGCCCATCGAAAGAATAGATTTTTCGAACCTGATACGGTACGCATAGGCCGCATACAATCCTGCATTGGAGGTCACTCCGATCTTATCGTTTATGGCAGTAATCCCTAACCCCATTTTAGATTTGTACACAGGGGCATGTGCAGAGAAGGTCTGTGTAGCCGGAGCACCGTCAATTTTCAGCCATTGTTTCCGCGCTATAACCGTAGCACTCGGATACTCATGACTTCCGGCATATGCCGGGTTTAAAGGCAACATATTAAACATATACTGGGAATAAAGCGACTGCTGCTGCCCGCTCATCTCGAGAGAACAGCCAATCAAAAACATCCACGCTATGTTTTTCAGACACTTCATTTTTCTATTTTTCACTCAGGATCGTCAAAGCTTTCCTTCAAATTTACCTGTTCAATACTACATATCCCGAATATTCCGGCTTCCCGTCACCGGGATCTACGATATAGAAATACGTTCCTTCCGGCAGCTCCTGCCCCATGGCCGTAAAATAAGTATTGGACTGCCCGCGCCATACTTTTGACTGGTTGTCGTATCCTCTTGCCTCAAAAACCATATCGCCCCAACGATTGAAGATCCTGACCTGATTGAGCGGGTAATGTGTAATATTATCAATGATCCATTCGTCGTTGATATTATCTGCATTAGGAGAAATAGTAGGATAGATCTTAATTACAGTATTGAGTTCGTTCAGTACCCTGAGGTAAAAAGGGATTGATCTTCTTTCCTCACAGGCACCGGACTTCACCAGTACTCTCACATACAAGGAGGTATCAAGATCATAAAAAGTATACACATCAGAAGACAAAGGAATGGAGGACCATCCCGAAATAGTATCGGCACTGTATTCCCAGGCCATCACACTTCCAGTATAATCGATCAGTGTCAAAGGGCCGCTGCTCTCTCCTTTCTGCACCTGGGAACTCCCGGAAATGGCCCCTCCGGCCGTAAGAGGATTTACCACAAAAACGAATGCTTCCGAATATACCGACGGACATGGACTCTGCTCCAGCCGGGCCCTTACGGAAAGAGGCGAGGCGATATCCTGATAAGAAAATCCAGAAGAAGTTTCCGCTATAATGTTCACCGTCATAAAATCATCCGGAGAAGTTTCCCAATGAAGAATATTTCCGGAATAACCTGTCAGTAGCAATGTTCCGGAATTTTCCCCGATGCATATATTCCGGTTTCCTGCGATCGT
>CAYTGJ010000092.1:17762-18052 GCA_964437245.1 uncultured Chitinophagaceae bacterium | reverse complement strand
CTGCCATGAATGTAGGAGATAACCTGCTGATCTTTACCAAACGGAAAAAAGAACTTACCCCTACCAAGCTGGCCTACCGGGAAAACGAAGAACTCTACTACTCTAAAAACTACGATGGATTCTGGGACGAAGCCCAGCCTTTTTCGAACGTGATCAACTCCCATTGCAACGAAGGCTCTGCCTGCCTGAGCCGCAACGGGAAGACTCTTTATTTTGCCCGCTGCAAGGTATCGGATTTTCAATACGACTGCCGCGACTGCATGGGAAGCTGCGACATTTATGTATCCTAT
>CAYTGJ010000092.1:0-17752 GCA_964437245.1 uncultured Chitinophagaceae bacterium | reverse complement strand
GTATCCTATCTGGGCGGAGACAGTGTATGGAGTGTTCCCCGGAATTTAGGAGCCAACGTGAACTCCATTTACTGGGATTCCCAGCCTACATTGTCACATTCTGAGGATACTTTATACTTTGCCTCCGACCGAAAAGGAGGAATTGGTTTGTCAGATATTTATTTTACCTACAAACTTCCCGGAGGAGGATGGGCTCCTGCCCAAAATATGGGACCAACCATCAATACCCGCGGAAACGAAGTAAGTCCCTTCTTCCATCCTACACACCATGTATTCTATTTCAGCTCCAACGGGCAACTGGTCAACTTTGGGGGATTTGATTCTACCGAGCATGTTTTCCGTACATTCGACATCTACAAAACCGTAAAACTGGAAGGTAAATGGCAGGAGCCGAAAAACATAGGTCCGCTGGTCAACGGCAAAGGCGATGAATATTATTTCACCATTGATTCGCGGTCGAAAGATCTTTTTTATGCACGCTCCGAAGAAGAGAATATTCATAACCTGGATATTTTCTCTTTCCCGCTTCCCATGGAAGCACAGCCACTTGCCAACATAAAATTAAAAGGAACCCTGACCGACTCCGCCTCCGGGGATCCGTTCAAAGGGATCGTCTCTGTCATTGATCTGGACAACGGAGTGGAAGTAGCGCCGAAATTCATCCGTCCCGACGGAAGTTTTGAATTTGACCTGATCGATAAAAATGATTACCTGCTGATCATTCAGGGAGATGATTTCTTCCGTATCGAACAAAAATTTACGCTGGATGGGGATACTACGATCAACATTAAAACCCATCCGATCAAATACAACAAATGGACCTTCGAACACCTCGAATTTGAAAACGGGAAATCGGATATTCTTCCTGATATGGAAATAGATCTTGACAAGGTTATGAACTTCATGCTGGATCACCCTTATTTCAAATTAAAGATCTCAGGGCATACGGATGCTCAGGGTAATGCTGATCAAAACCTGCGCCTTTCTCAAAGAAGAGCCGATGCGATCAAAAAATATATTGAAACGAAAGGACATATTGAAGACGCCCGCATCGAAGCGATCGGCTACGGAAGCCAGAAACCGATCGTGGAAGAAAAATCAGACGAAGACCGCAGTCTGAACAGACGGGTAGAATTTCAGATCATAAAACCAACTCCGGAAGAAATAGAACAACTGGGACATGATGACCAGATAGAACTCCAACACCAACTGGACGAACATGAAAAAGATATGAATCTTCCGCTGGAAGAAGAATAGAACAAACGTTTTTACAATCCGTCCGGATCTTCCTTACTGGAACTTATATCCTATTCCGTAAACCGTACTCAAATAATCTTTGCAGCCACTTTGTACCAGTTTTTTTCTCATGTTTTTCACATGAGTATATAAAAAATCATATGAGTCTGCCTGATCCATATGATCTCCCCAGAGATGCTCTGCAATCGAATCTTTCGGAATCACTCTTGCTTTGTTGGCAATAAAAAAGACGAGCAGATCATATTCTTTTCCCGTGAGTACGATCTCCTGGTCATTCACATATACCTGACGCGAATCAGGATTGATACGGATCTCATTAAATATTATTTCTTTCGATCCCTGAAAATTTCTTCTTCGGATGACTGATTTCAGCCGGGCGTTCAGCTCCGAAAGATGAAAAGGTTTGGTCAGATAATCGTCCGAACCTATTTCCAGTCCTTCGATACGATCTTCCAGAGAACTATTAGCCGATAGAATGATGATCCCTGATGGAATTTTTTTTCTTTTGATCTCCCTGATAATATCCAGTCCCGTTCCTCCGGGCAGCATAATATCAACCAGGATACAATCGTATTCGTAGTCATTGACCTTATCAATCGCTTCGTGGTAGTTTCCTGCTGATTCACAGATATACCCCTCATGGCTCAGATAGGTCACTACAGAGCGGCGTAGTTCTTTTTCGTCCTCAATAATCAGTACTTTCATACAACCTTACATAAGTTAGCCCTTCTCCGCTCAAGTTAGTAAAGTTTCCTTTCTAAAAAAATGTACAGAAAATTACCGGCTTCTGTTTATTTTTACCTGCTGGAAAAAGTTAACAGACCTTTTGGTTTCCCTTCTCATGAAAAATATATATGCCGACATCATCACCATTGGAGATGAAATCCTGTATGGACACATTACCGATACAAACAGTCAGTGGATCAGTGCAGAGCTGGACAAAGCCGGAATCAGGACCAAACGTAAATCCAGTATAAGTGACCGGGAGGAAGAAATCCTGGAAATGCTGAAAGAAGCAGAGCAGCGGTCGGATATTATTCTCCTCACTGGAGGACTCGGCCCCACGAACGACGATGTTACTAAAAAAACACTCGCCCGTTATTTCAACTGTCCGGTCGAGCTGCATCAGGAAGCATTGCTGCATGTGACAGCCTTGTTTGAACGAAGGGGAAAAACGCTGACAGAAACCAATCGCGAGCAGGCTTTTTTGCCTACCCTGTGTACTTATATCCCGAATCCCTCCGGAACCGCCCCTGGCATGTGGTTTGAAAAAAACGGAAAAATAATCATGTCTATGCCGGGAGTGCCCTACGAAATGAAGGATATCATGATCCAAAGTGTTCTTCCCAAGCTGAAAGCCCATTTTAAAACCCAGGTGATCATTCACCAGTTGGTCAAAACAATGGGGATAGGAGAATCAAACTTATCGGATCTCATCCGCGACTGGGAGACCACCCTTCCGGAGCATATGGCACTGGCTTACCTTCCTTCTCCCGGAGAGGTAAAACTCCGGCTGACCGCTCATTCAGGCGATGAGGCCAACCTGAGACGGGAACTCAGGGAGCAGCTACAGAAACTCCGTCCCTATATTGCTCCCTATATTTTCAGCTACCACGATGAATCCATAGAAGAAGTACTGGGGAATCTTCTTCGTAGCAAACAACTCACCATTGCCACGGCAGAAAGTTGTACCGGCGGTTACCTCGGGCACCTGTTCACCTCTGTCAGTGGAAGTTCCGATTATTTCAAAGGAGGGATCATCGCTTACCATAATGAAGTCAAGATGGCGGAACTTGGTGTACAGGAAGAAACACTCCGTACACACGGAGCCGTCAGCGAAAATACTGTCCTGGAAATGGCCCGGGGAGTCCGGTTAAAACTGAATACCTCCATCGGGGTAGCTACCAGCGGGGTAGCCGGTCCGGGGGGCGGAACTCCTGAAAAACCGGTAGGAACGGTCTGGATAGCCTACAGCGATTCAGAAAAAACGATCGCCCAGAAAATACTTCTGACTACCCGCAGGGATCTTAACATAAAATTATCGGCCTATGCAGTACTGAACCTGATCCGGCAACAGCTTTCGCACGAGCCAGAGATAAATCAATAATAATAAGACAATTGCCTATATTCCGGGGAAATAAATCCGAAGGTAATTCTTCGTAAAGAATATCAATTTATTAAATTTATACTACCTTTGAGAGAGGGTTCATAAGCTCCTAAACTTCTTTTTTAGTAAATGGCATTAGTAAAAATGGTTATGCCCAAAATGGGCGAAAGTATCATGGAAGGGACCATCCTTAACTGGTTAAAAAATCCTGGTGACCGGATTGAAAGGGATGAGTCTGTACTGGAAGTGGCAACCGACAAGGTTGATACGGATGTTCCGGCTACCCATTCCGGGATACTGAAGGAAATACTTGCAGAAAAAGGCCAGGTCGTGGCCGTAGGAACTCCCATTGCCATCATTGAGACCGGAGAAGAAGAAAAAGAGCAAAGCACCCCTGAAGAGGTAAAACCCGCCGAATCCAAACCTGAAGTAGTAAAAGAGCTTCCAAAAGAGCAACCCGCTCCCAAAACAGTAAGCACAACACCTCTTGAAAAACCCCAGTCCGGACGGTTCTATTCTCCCCTGGTACTTAATATTGCCCGGCAGGAAAATATTTCCATGCAAGAGCTGGATACAATACCCGGTACCGGTAAGGACGGCAGAGTGACCAAAACAGATATTTTCAATTTTATTGAAAACAGAAAAAATACTCCGCTCACTCCTCCTGCTTCTGAAAACACCAAGACTGTTGAAACCCCGGTGCAGGAAGTAAAACAAACTTCCGTCAAACCTGCCGCTTCGCTCAACGGTAATGTAGAAATCATTGAAATGGACCGCATGCGCAAAATGATCGCCGAACGCATGCTCGAATCCAAAAAAATATCGCCGCACGTCACCTCGTTTGTAGAAGCAGATGTCACCAACATCGTGTACTGGCGCAACCGGATGAAACAGGATTTCATGGAGAAAGAAGGCGCTGCCCTTACCTTTACTCCGATCTTTATTGAAGCCGTAGTACGTGCGATCAAAGACTATCCGATGATCAATATCTCCGTAGAAGGCGATAAGATCCTCGTTAAAAAAGATATCAATATCGGAATAGCCGTTGCCTTGCAAAACGGCAACCTGATCGTACCGGTGATCAAAAATGCCGATCAACTTAATCTGATCGGTCTTACCAAACAGGTGAATGATCTTGCACGCAAGGCCAGAGCCAACAAACTGACGGCAGAAGACCTGAGCGGAGGAACTTATACGGTATCCAACGTAGGCTCGTTTGGCAATGTGATGGGGACTCCTATCATACTACAACCTCAATGTGCCATCCTGGCACTGGGAGCCGTTGTTAAAAAACCGGCAGTGATTGAGACTCCACACGGTGATACTATCGGGATCCGTCATATGATGTTCTTATCTCATTCATACGATCACCGGGTAATCGATGGTTCTTTGGGAGGAATGTTTGTAAGAAGAGTAGCCGATTATCTTGAAGCATTTGATCTGAACAGAAAGGTTTTTTCATAATTCTATCTTTTGTTTTAAAAAATAAAAATCGACAAAATAACCTTTTATTAAGATAAAAGAACTCAAAAAAAGGACATAAAGGCAAATTAGTTCGTTTGCCATAAAAAATGCGTAGCAGAAAGGGTTTTGCTTATTCTGGGGAAAACAACTATTTTTACTACTGCTTGAATTTTAAAAGATTATGTTCTTTCATTAAATTCAGATATTCAAAAACATCAACGAGGCGAAAGCATAGAGGGGCTGAAAAATTTTCTGTGTATTGTTCATTTTTTTCGTTCAATACTTTTTACACGGGCATCTGCAACTATATGGCTTTCCTGCCTGATTACTCAGGCAGGGGGTTGTAGGTGTAGTTTAAGAACTACCTTAGTTATACGACACAAATCCTCAAAGGTTTATTATTTTAAAAAAATTAATGGTTTTTCCTTTGATCAGGAGAGTTGCGACAGAATACAGGATTTTAAATACCTCTCCGGATCCCAATACCCTCCCTATTTCGCCTGAAATGAGAATGCTGTTTAAGATCAGGAGAAGAATACTTCCATAAAATGAAGGTCCTGGTTATTTTTATAAACAATCCGATGGCCCAGTAACGTACAAATCTTCTTCACGATCGAAAGCCCCAGCCCTACGGAATGTTCGGAATCAGAATCTTTTTTAAACCGTTCAAACATTTTTTCAGCTTCCTGCGACAGCGGTTTTCCTGTATTTTTGACCAGGAAACGATGTTGATCCAACTCTATATGCAGAATACCACCAGGGAGGTTGTGTTTAATAGCGTTGGAAAGCAGGTTATTCACCAGGATCTCTGCCAGAATAGGGTTCGTCTTCACTTTACATCCTTCCTCAATCCTGGTAGTAAGCTGAAGCGACTTCTCATCAATCTGATATAAAAAATTCTTAATGGCTTTATTGACCACCCTATCCAACCGTACCTGGTCCATCTCGGAATACTGCCGGTTGTCGATCTGTGCGATCAGGATCAATGCCTTATTCAGCAGACTCAGTCGCTTTACCGCATCAAACACTGATTCGATGATCTCCATCTCCTCTTCCTGCAGGTTTTTTGACTGGATCAGCAGTTCAAGCTTATTTCGTATGATCGCCAGGGGGGTTTGCAATTCATGGGAAGAGTTTTCATTAAATTCCTTCTGATTCAAAAAGTCGCGATAGGTCTTATTGGTCATTTTTTCAATACTCTTACTAAGCTCCTGAAATTCGGTGATATCTGAAGCCACGTAAGAAATAACTTTCGTCTTCTCAAAATCATATGCTTTTATTTTATCCAACAAGTCATAAAAGGGCTCCCATACATTTTTGTTGACATAATTATTCATCAATACCACTCCTAACATAAAAAGGATGAACAATCCTATTTCTGCCGGCAGGATCCCGTTAAGAAGTGTTTCCGCCTCTTCCATCGACTGGCGGATCCTGATCTCATAAAACTTACCATTAAACTCATAAATCGCGGTCAGTTGACGATAATCTATGAACTCGTTCCGAAGAGTATCATATACCAGAATCGTAGAGTACTGATCGGGTAGTACAACGGTTTTGTCGGAATGCTTTATTTCAATATTCTCACTAGGTTCCAGTTTATCGATCAGTTTTTCATAGTTAAGATTCGCCATCAACTGAAGTTTTTCCTGATGAATGGCTTCGTCAATTCCGTCGACCAAGATTATTTTGATCACATAATAGAACAAAATCGTGCCCAGCCCGAAAATGAAGAAAGCATACCCCAGGTAGTAACGGGTCGTTTTATGTATTAATTTCATAGCAACTGCAATCTATAATCCTTTAAAAATCAGCCATAATAAGCCTCTGAAAACATTGGCCCAATGATTGTACAATTATGGTAAAATATTTTTCTTTTTAAATAAGAATTATAAATTTGTTTGGTTCAAACACAAAAAACATGAAGGGTAAATACATAGCAATCGCATTTCTGGTGATCTTCTCTATCTTCGGATCTGCTTCTTTTATCAATGCGCCTAAAGATATCAGGCATTCTGACGGCCATAAACACACCTATCTGGCACTCGGAGATTATTATGTGCTGGGTGAAGGGGTAGACGAGCATGAAAGATGGCCTATCCAACTGGAAAACTCTCTCCGGGGACATGAATTTCACATCAATTATCCTTACTTCGTAGCCAACAATACCTGGACTGTGGATCAGCTTTCCAAGCGACTGGACGAAGAGGAATTTGCCAAACATTATGACCTGATCACCATTCAAATCGGTGTAAACGATGAATTCAAGAAAAAAAGCATTTCCCAGTTTACTACCGATTTCAGAGCACTTATCAATAAGGTAATTCCTCTCACCGGTGGAAAACATGGACGGATCATTGTGGTCTCTATTCCGGACTGGAGTGTGACCCCTTATGCCAAAAAGCATAAAAGCGATGCACTGGAGGCGATTGCAGAAAACATCGGAAAATTCAACCAGGTATTAAAAAAAGAAACCATTGCTGCCGGTGGTCACTTTGTGGACATTACGGATATCTCCAAAAAAGCGGGAAGTGATCCTACCCTGACTACTCACGACGGGCTGCATGCTTCAGGAGCCATGTATAAACTTTGGGTACAGAAAATGTATCCGATTGTAGTACAGGCGTTGCAAATGCACCGGAAATAATGGGACGGTAACTGTACGGGGCGGATATTAAACAGATGCAAGATACCCGATACAGGATTCCGGAGGAGAAAAGGTAATTGGCTATCTCATCCAGAACATACTTGTTTTTACAGAAGAATACGAAAATACAATCATTGCTAAAATATCTGACCTCTTGAATCGATGTAAAATTAATCCGGGGCAGTCTAAAAAGTTTTAACGAGAAAAAATAAAAATGCGGAGCCAACTGGTTCCGCATTTTTATTGTAAGACTATCTTCTTAACACTACTTCCGAAACTTTTGCAGAAGTGTTAAGCTCAATTGACTTCCAGCTTATACAGGTTCAAAAAGCTCTTTTTGCCCAGCAAGCCTTTTCTCCCTGCTACCACCACACGATCCTCCCACCATACGGTATAATCGGTGAGCATGCTGACACTCCCTTCGTTCGGAGCTTTCAGTTCTTTGGTCTTACTGCCGGTAAGCTCATCCCACTCCACATAGTTAATAATATTGTAGATCCCTGCGGCGCTTTCATAGGACGGATAAAACATCCGGATACGGCCGTCTTCGGTAATATTAAACGCAAAGGAAGAACCGGTGATTCCCATCACCACGTCGTTGACCTGCGATTTCTGATAAAAATTCTCCCAGAGAAGTTCGTCATCTTTATTAAAAGAGAACAACAGTAATCCTTCGGTATTTACCTTCACTGTTTTCTCATTCCAGAACTTGGGATTATTGACGGAAAGATTATTATACGTATATCCTGGTCCGGTAATTTCCCGTTTTTCCAGGACCAGTACTATTTTCTCATATTCGTTAACATAGAAATGCACGATCTCATAATTCATCCAGTTTTCCTGACCCGACAAACTCTTGTTTACCGAGCGCATGGTCTGTGCTGTTTGCTGTATCCCTACTGATATATCATGGAAGTTAAGCTTCTCAACGGTATTTTGTGAAAAATCAAATTTAGCATACATCACTCCTGCGAGCTTATTGGAAGCTGTATTGATGCAAGAGATATAGATTTCATAATCGGAAAATAAATACAGGTTCAACGACGAACGATTGGTATTGGCATTCTGGATGTCCAGCAGTTTATTTACCTTGCTGGAAAGGTTGTACTGCACCACTACGATCCTTCCGGTACGGTCTGAATTTAAGATGTACAGATCGCCCTTATTATTGGGGTAGATGCCATAGTTAATAAATCCATTGTCAACCGGGATCACTCCCTTCTGAAGCTCTGTAAGATCTTTATCAACTATTATTGCTTCCGCCAATAAACTTTTCTGACTGTAATCAAACCCATAGATCAGTATTTTACTTTTATCAGGTGAATACATGATCGTGTACTGATATTCAAAATTGAGCACGAAATTTTTCGAAAGCGAAGAGCTGATCTCATTTTCAAACGTAGTTTTCACTCCCCCTTTACCTCCGGTTTCCATCCAGTCGGCTACAGTACGTTCATGCAAAACCTGCTCTGATTTCTTATTTCCAGAAGCAGGATCGAATAAATAAGCAACCAGTTTTGTTTTTTTCTGTCCATCCTGACGAATGACTGAAAACAGGATAATATCGGTGCCATTGAAGAACAATTCTTTGAACTCTTCGTCAGCCGGACAACTCAGCGGGGTTTTAAATTTCTGCGATAATTCCTTGTCAAATTTTTCCAATTGGTATCCCGACTCTCCCTGCAGATGCCCTTTGGTCTTAGACAATACCACAAATTCGTCCTCGTTCAACTTCAGCGTAATCTTACGTCCATCCGGTTCTATAAAAGGAGTGGCTGTAGAAAAGGGTGAAGATTTTTTCAGGACCTGAGCGTATCCTGCTTCAAAGACCAGAAATAAAAATAGTAAGATCAGATAAATCCAGTGTGTCATTTTTATTTGCTTATACTTCTTCTGTTTACTAAACGGTTTTCGTATTTAATTAGTTTGTAATACTTTCCAGCAAATCTACGATTGCTTTGTAGATAATTCCTAATTCTTTTTCCTCAATGATGTAAGGGGGGATTATATAAATCACATTTCCAAGTGGTCTGAGCAAAACATTCCGATCCTGAAAAAAGTCATATAAATTGTCCCGTATCGGATTAGTATACCCTGATTGCTCCGCCGTCTTGATCTCCAGAGAAAGAATCGTCCCCTGTACTTTTATTTTTTGCACCGTTTTATGCCCCCTGAGCGATTCCTTAAAACCGATGTGACATTTGTATATAAATCGAATTTTTTCCTGATACTCCTCTGTCAGAAGCAGATCCAGGCTTGCATTGGCAACCGCACAAGCCAGCGGATTTCCGGTAAAGGAATGACCGTGGTAAAATGTTTTTTCCATCCCGGGATCCAGAAACGCCGATTCGATCTCGGCATTACAGGTAGTGGCCCCAAGAGGCATAAACCCTCCCGTGATTCCTTTGGAAAGACAAATAATATCCGGCTTGGTAGTCATGTATTCTGAAGCAAACAATTTTCCGGTTCTTCCAAACCCGGTCATCACTTCGTCGGCAATACAGACCACCTCATGTTTTCTGGCAATACTCAGCAGTTTTTCCAGTACTTCAGGAGTGTAGATCCGCATTCCTGCTGCTCCCTGTACTAGCGGTTCGTATATAAATGCCGTAATTTCCCCACGCTGTATTTCCTTTTCAAACGCCTGAAGAGTTACGTCTTCTTTTCCTTCTTCTGGAAAAGGTACAAACACTGTTTCAAATAAATAATCTCCGAAATGCCGGGTAAACAATCCTCGTTCGCTGACCGACATAGCTCCGAAAGTATCTCCGTGAAATGCTCCTTCCAGCGCAATCACTTTCCCCGAAGCTTTTCCCCTGTTTCGTTTATACTGAATAGCCAGTTTGATCGCTACTTCTACCGCTGTGCTTCCGTTGTCCGAAAAATGAATTTTTTTCTGGTCTCCGGGCAGAAGGTTCAACAGTCTTTCGGCCAGCCGGATGGCAGGTTCATGAGTAAAACCCGCAAAAATAATATGCTCCATGCATTCCGCCTGCTCCGCAAGTTTCCTGACCAGAAGAGGATGTGAATGTCCATGGATATTCACCCACCAGGAAGATACAGCGTCTATAACAGACCTGCCGTCTTCTGTATGAAGATACACTCCTGAAGCTGATCTGATCACCACATTCTCCCGGCGGTTGATCAGCGACGAATAGGGATGCCATATGTACTCCCTGTCTTTTTTACTCAATTCACTCTTCATTCCAATTCTCAAAAAGCCTGATGGCATAACGTGTAATAGTTTCCTTATCAATCTTCGGTTCCGGCAAGATGCGCAGCAGACACTTATACCCCGAATGTTTCAGGATGATCTCCTCCGTATCCGGATTGGGATCACCGTTAAAAATAATTCCTCTGACGTTTATATTTCTCCTTTTCAACTCCTGAACAGTAAGCAACGTATGATTGATGCTCCCAAGATAATGATTGCATACAAGAATTACCTCTGCCTCAAACTTTACGGCTATGTCTATTACAAAATCATGTTCATTCAACGGAACCAGCACCCCCCCTGCCCCTTCGATCACAAGATTGTTTTCGTTATTGTGAGGAAGCAGAAGCTTATTCAGATCTATATTCACTCCGTCTTTCCTGGCAGCGGCGTGTGGCGACAAGGGCTGAGAAAGCAGATAGGCTTCCTGGTATAGAAAAGTATGTCCGTTGTTGATCAGTCCGGCCACAGTTTCAACATCTCTCGGAATGCCTGATTGTATTGGTTTCCAGTAATCGGCTTGTAATGCTTCTGTCAGAATAGCACTTACCAGCGTTTTCCCCGAATCGGTCCCAATCGCTGTCACAAAATAATTCATAGTAGCTCGTTTAGCGATTTCATAAGTAGTTCCAGTTCTTCCTGCGTATTGTATACATGTAAACAGATGCGGAGACGTTCTTCTCCTTCCTTTACAGTTGGAGATAAAATAGGCCGTACGTCAAGCTTTCCGGCCTGCAATGCTTCTGCACATTTTTTTACTTCCAGGTTCCCCGGAGTCATTAATACCTGTATAGGACTATTGCTTGGAATATATCTTCCCGTGCTGATCATTTCCTGAGGCAGACCGGATTTGAAAAAATGTATTTTATCCGTAAGCTCCTGCGCCAGTCCCGGATGCTTCTGCAAATAACGGAAAGCGCACTTCACCGCCGCTACACTATGGACAGGCAAGGCTGTCGTATAAATAAAGGAACGGGCATAGTTTACCAGATAATCAATCAGGATCCTGGAACCTGCTACGCAAGCCCCATGAATTCCCATGCCTTTTCCGAATGTGTAAATTCTTGCAAAGATCCGCTGCTCTATTCCCAACGCACAAGCCATTCCAGATCCATGCTCTCCCATAATTCCGGTAGTATGGGCTTCGTCCACAATCAGGTTGGCACCGTATTGTTCGCACAGGTTCACCATTTCCAGAAGAGGAGCAGCATCTCCATCCATAGAATACACCGATTCTACGACTACAAATACATCTCCTTTTCCTTTTTGCAGTTTTGCCTCCAGATCCCCGAGATCATTGTGCCGGAAAGGAAACCGGCTGGCAAACCCCAGTCTGTAGCCGTCCTTGATACTGGCGTGGACAAGTTCATCGTAAATTACTGTATCTCCTTTCTGAGGGATCGAAGAAAGAACCGCCAGATTGGCATTGTATCCTGAATTCATCAGCAAGATTTTTTCTGCTCTGAAAACAGCCGCCAGCTCCTCTTCCACCTTCATCGTGTAAGCGGTATTTCCTGATAATAAACGGGAACCTGTGGAACCGTTTACATTGCCTTTCTGAGTTTCAAATTCTTTCAGGATGTCTGCCGACAATTCTTCGCTTCTTGCCAGACCGAGATAATCATTGGAAAAAAAATCGATCATCCCTCTGTTAAGCGTAAGCTTACGAAGGCTATTGTGTTCGGCCCGGTCCAGTAGTTTTTGCTGTAATTTATGTATCAACATCAATATCGTTCATTAGAGATCTTCCAAAACCACAGGAGTTTTGAATGATCCGCTTTTAACCGGAAGTAAACTTAAATCAAAATTCGTTGGATCGCTACCCGGGACCTTATTAATTTTCAGGGGACAGGATCGTAGCCACTTCCTCCCCAGGGATGACAGCTGGATATTCTTTTTATTCCCAGCCAGATCCCTTTGAAAGGTCCATGTTTATGAATAGCCTGTGCCGTATATTCCGAACAGGAAGGCGTATAACGGCAGGCACCTGGAATGAGCGGAGAGATCATATACTGATACACCCGCACCGGGAATACGAAAATAAAGGTTATTATTTTTTTCAAAAGGCTCATCTTTCCCAAGATAGTAAAATAGTACGGCACCTCCTTACAATTCCCTTTTTTTAGTTGGCTCTACTCTATGATTTGGTGTGATTCGTGGCTTGTCTCCTCACAAGACACTTATGACCTGCCAGGGGGCAGGCCATGGGCTTATTTTATAATGTAGGCCCCGAGTCACAGGCTAATATCTTTTCGTTTAAATAACCAGCACCCTCAAGGTTCTCAAACTCTTACAACCTGTTTTTTTATTTCTGTTTTTCGAATCGTCAGAACGTAAAATAAGCTCTTGAAGATGTTTGTATTTTAACGGTATTTTAGTGATTTTTAAAAGATTTGTCTGATCGTTACAGATCCGAAAACTATTTTAAATTAAAACTACTATTATGTTGAAACGTTTTTCATCTTTGTTGATACTCCTTTCCATTTTTACAAGTACTATATCCCTGGCAGATGAAGGGATGTGGCTGCCTATGCTGATTAAACGGCTCAATCATGCGGATATGCAGAAGATGGGGCTCCAGCTTACTGCCGAAGAGATCTACAGCGTCAATCATTCCAGCATGAAGGATGCGATCGTCAATTTTGGAAATTTCTGCACAGGAGAAGTTATTTCCAAAGAAGGACTGGTACTCACCAATCATCACTGTGGATTTGATGCGATCCAATCACACAGTTCGGTTGAGAACGACTATCTTTCCAACGGATTCTGGGCCATGAACCGGGAAGAAGAAAAGCACACTCCGGGCCTTACCGTGACCTTCCTGGTCAGGATGGAAGAAGTAACAGAGAAGGTCATGAGCGTACTTGTACCAGGCATGACTCCTGAAGCCCGGGAAGACTCTATTGACAGTGTGATTGCAAGGATCGAAAAAGAAACGACCGGTGATACCCATTATACGGCGGAAGTAAAAAGTTTTTTCGAAGGAAACGAATATTATCTTTTCGTCTATGAAGTATTTCAGGATATCCGTCTTGTAGGCGCTCCTCCTTCCTCCGTAGGAAAATTCGGAGGAGACACTGACAACTGGATGTGGCCAAGACATACCGGAGATTTTTCCTTATTCAGGATCTACGCAGGGCCTGACGGAAAGCCGGCTCCCTATTCCAAAGAAAACGTTCCTTATAAGCCTAAATACCATTTGCCGGTTTCTCTCAAAGGCATAGAAAAAAACGATTTTGCCATGGTAATGGGCTATCCGGGAGGTACGGAGCGTTATATGTGCTCGGAAGCCATTAACATGACCCTGGAGCAAAGCAATCCTACCAGGATAAAACTCCGGGAGAAAAGACTTGCCATCATGAAAGAAGACATGGATGCTAAACCAGAAATACGGATCCAATATGCGTCCAAATATGCCAGTGTCAGCAACTACTACAAATATTTCATAGGACAGAACCAGGGATTGCGTAAACTTAGAGTAGTAGCACGTAAAAAAGAAGAAGAACAGAAATTCCAGCAATGGGTGAAAGCAAATCCTGAGCGGGAAGGAATGTATGGGAACGTTTTAAAAGATCTCGAAACCATTCACAAGGATTACCGGAAAATAAACAAGCCTTATATCTACCTGGAAGAAGCTGCTTTCGCTTCTGAAATCCTGCTGATGGTGCACCAGTCAAACAGCTTCTACAAAGCGCTGGCATCACTTCCTCCCGGCCCGGCGCTGGATAGTGCAGCAGCAGTCATGAAAATAAAAGCAGCAGATTTTTTCAAAGATTATAATGCCCCTACCGACCAGAAAATATTTGCCGCTCTGCTGGCCATGTATTATCAGGATGTTCCGGCTCCTCTGCATCCGCAAATCTTCAAAACGGTCGCTAAAAAATACAAAGGCGATTTTCAGAAATATGCTGCAGAAGTATTTTCAAAATCCATTTTCGCTTCCCCGGAAAAGATGAACGCTTTTCTTGCTAAACCGTCTCTCAAAATATGGGAAAAAGATCCTGCTTTCCTTGCCTACAAATCTATCCTGGGAGATTTCAGAAGTTCCATCGGACCTTTTCTGGTAGAAGTCCGCAATCGTCTGGATCAGGCGAATAATCTCTACATACAGGGAATACTTGAAATGCGCCAGGGACAAAAACTCTATCCTGATGCAAACTTCACCATGCGGTTGACGTATGGTTCTGTACAGGATTGTGTACCGGGGGATGCAATGTATTACAATTACTACACGACGATGGAAGGGATCATCCAGAAGGAAGATTCTACGAACGAAGAATTTATTGTTCCTCCGAAACTAAAGGAACTTTACTACAAAAAAGATTTCGGAAAGTATGCTGATAAGAACGGATATATGCCTGTTTGCTTCATTACCAACAACGACATTACCGGAGGTAATTCCGGAAGCCCGGTCATCAACGGACAAGGTCATCTGATCGGTACTGCTTTTGACGGCAACTGGGAAGCCATGAGCGGGGATCTTATCTTTGAGCCTAACCTGCAACGATGTATTTCAGTAGACATCCGGTATATCTTATTTATGATCGATAAATATGCCGGTGCAGGACACCTGGTCAATGAAATGACCCTGGTAAGATAACATCCATTCTCTTCACACATAAAAAATCCCGGAGTATTATCTACTCCGGGATTTTTTTATAGTCCATTCGTTCTTTTTAGGATATCTATCAGAGCGATACCAGCATAAATACGTTCGGGATAAAACTGATTACGAACACAAACAAGGCAAACCATCCTAACAACTTTCGCTTCCAGTCAAGAGGTTCTTCGTTCAGCGCCACCGGATGTTCAGTTCCCAATACTCTGCCGATCAAAATGCAAAATACCAGGATATATCCTCCCAACCCTTTGAAGTCAGGGAAAAAGTATTCGGTAAAAAACTGAAGTGCAAAGATCAGTACGGAGATCATCATCGTATTTTTAAAATTCCCAAAGGTTTTTTCCAGAATAAAATACAATAGCTGCAAATAGAGTACTGTAAAAATAAGTACACTCCACATATCAGCCTGAAAAAAATCTATGTCCAGAATATTATTTCTAAAGAGCCCTACTCCTGCCAGATAGATCAACAGGAGTAAAAATCCTCTTGAAATCACTTTATGCCATTTATATCCGAAAAGGCCGTATATAACATGGCCTCCGTCCAACTGCCCTATCGGCAAAAGATTCAAGGCTGTAAAGAAGAGGGCCAGGTAGCCGGCCAGTAAGAACGGATAATGATACATTTCATAGGGATTAGGGATCAACGTTTTGTCTTCCACTACAAACGTTTCAAAAAACATAAAAGTAAGATTCTTTCCTATTTTAATCAGTTCTACCGGATCATTTTCATGTTCTTTAAAATATTCCAGTGTTTTGGCTCTCCTTGCCGAATCCTCTATTGTTCCGATTTTTTCATACATATGCTGTACATAAAAATCTTTGGAGTACACCGTATCGGCATAATGGCTTCCAAATTCCTTATACTCTGGGTGAATGGTATGAATATACGACTGGTCCGGCAAATGAGTAAATCCGTAATAAAGCAATGCTATTGCTGCTACAAAACCGGCCAGAGGACCGGCTATTCCGATGTCAAAAATTTCTTTTTTGGAATTGCTACGGCCATTCATTCGGATGAACGCTCCCAGAGTACCAATCTGAATAACCTGTATCCCTATCCACTCCAGCGGAAGATAGAAAGGAATATAATACGGAAGTGTAACCTCTACTTTATAATACTTTGCTGTAAAATAATGTCCGAGTTCATGAATGGTAAGGATCCCCAGAAAAGGTAACGAGTAAGCAAACCCACGGGAAAAAAAATCCCAGAAACTATCTTCTTCCAGCGAAATACCCACCCAACTGGCTCCTACAAGGGTAGTGGTAAAAATCGTAAGTACAAATAAGCCGATCTGGATTACTAAAGGATTTATTTTTTTAAGCATCTTTCAAAATTTCCATCATCGTATATTCTCCCGGAATAACCTGGATCGCAGGCAATCCAACTGACTGTGCACTTTTAACATTGTCAGCATTATCGTCCAGAAACACGGTTTCTTCCCTTTTAATCCCGGCATCCTTCAGTACGTATTCATAAATGGCCGGATCGGGTTTCAGTAAACCTATCTGATAAGATAAATAAGGGATATCAAACAGTTTGGTAAAATCTTCAATCTGATGATCGCGTTGAAACATCTCCTGCATTTTCTTTACATGAATCGCATTTGTATTGCTCAACAAATAAATATTGTAGCGGGTTCTAAGCGTTCTTAGTTTTTCAATTCTTTCTTGCGGGATATCCAGCAACATGGCATTCCAGGCTTCGTCCAACTGTTCATCTGTACATGTCACGTTCAGTTCTTTTCGAAGCAAGGCATGAAAATCATTATTGCTCATTTTTCCTACTTCAAAATCAGCATACGCTCCCTGACCTTCAAACAGGTGTCGGACTTCTTCCGGCCGAAGTCCGCTAAGATCTGCAAAAGCCTTATAAGCTCTCGGAATATCGATGTTGATCACAACTGCTCCAAAATCGAAAATGATGTTTTTCACTGATTTAAAGTCCACTGGAAATAAAATCTTAGGTATTCTTTGTCAAATTGAGTACAAATATGTAAAATTGCACTCCCAAATTCAAAACAAAGGGAATTTGTTTTGAATTTGGCTTGTTCCCGATAGTTGTCGGGACAGACGGTGAGAGCACCTGACTCATAATCAGGATTCTGATAACGATCAGAATTAATTTGATCTTGAATATTTAATAAATAAAAATACTGTTACAAATTAAAAGGTAGCAGGGCTTGTTCCCGATAGCTATCGGGACAGACGGTGAGAGCACCTGACTCATAATCAGGATTCTGATAACGATCGGAATTAATTTGATCTTGAATATTTAATAAATAAAAATACTGTTACAAATTAAAAGGTAGCAGGGCTTGTTCCCGATAGCTATCGGGACAGACGGTGAGAGCACCTGACTCATAATCAGGATTCTGATAACGATCGGAATTAATTTGATCTTGAATATTTAATAAATAAAAATACTGTTACAAATTAAAAG
>CAYTGJ010000091.1:10257-18061 GCA_964437245.1 uncultured Chitinophagaceae bacterium | reverse complement strand
ACCCTGCATTATTAGATGCAGGGTTCATCTGAATTGCATACCAGTGTTGTTCAAAATCACGCGGGTTGAATTCCATATAGAGCATCGAGTCTTCAGGCTCTAACACTCTTGCATCTACGGTAATATCACCTGATGTTGTTGGCGTTGCGGCTCTTTTCTGCATGATGTTTACCACATCAATACGAGGAATGGTTCTTCTTTTTTTGATACCATCCTCAACATAGATACAATTCTTCTCGATTGTATCTGCACCTACCACGGCTTTAGTAATCATGTAACTGGCTACCTCACCGGCATAGGTCACGTCTTGTATATCTAATGCTTCTGGCATTGTTTACAGTTTTTGAATGAAGAAATTCTATTTTTGCTTTTACTTTAAGGTCTTTGGCATAAGTCTTACTTCTGGGACAACTTGTTATACTTCTCCATCATTACTTTGGAGATTACAGAACCTCCTGTTGGATTTGTACCAGAGTTACTGATTGGAATCACCGGCGCTTTACCGTTACCAGGTAGATTATCAAACAGATCTTTTACATCAGCAAGATTTACCTTTGCTTTGTTGACCCATTTTTCAATCATTACTGCATCATTTCTCAGCTTACCACTTGAAACAAGGCTATTCACATAGTTCTTAGCTTGTTCTTCTTTTTCAGTTTCGGCTTTTGCAGCCTCATCATCCTCTTTAGCTTTTGCTTTAGCCTTCAGATCTGTGATTTCATCTTCAAGAGCCTTGCATTTATCCTGCAACTCTTTCAGCTCTTCTATTTTTTCCTCCAGATCATCATCTGAGTTTTTCGCTTTTGAATTGAGGTCTTTGATCTCTTCTTCCTGATTCTTGATCCTGGTATGAAGAGATTGAATTTGCTCAACGATAGCCTCCTCAGAAGCTTCCGGATTGAGCTTTAAAGAATTGGCGACTTTTTTCATATCTGTCTTTTTTTCTTTTGCGTTTTGAAAAATGTTATTAAGAACAAGGTTGGATTCACGCCAGAAAGCTTTTGCTTCTGAAGGAGTGGTGATATTTCTTTTTCTGTTGAAGTCTGCGGAGTTTTGAATCAGATCACAAAATCCGCTATCCAATGCTTCCTGAGACCCAATCCATGTAGTTTTATTCATGATGGACTTTACATCGTCTTCAGTCTTTCCGCATCTGGCCGATACCATAGTTGCGATGGAATCACGAATAGCTGATAAGCCATCGTCATCGTCTCCACCATAAGGGTTGTGATACATTAGCTTTCCATAATCGGACATGATGCGCTTACGCCCAGCTTGGAAGATCACACCGGCAATTGATGCGGCGATACCATCGCAATAAGTGTCAACAGGAGTTTTTGATTTAATGATTGCTGAGTATATATTATAGCCGTCAGCTACTATACCACCTGGTGAATTAATCCACACCTGAATGCGTTTCTTGCTCATCTGATCAAGTGCCAATAACTCTCGCTGGAACTGATCACCTATCACACCAACACCATCTACCTCATCAAAACCGACGTGCTTATTAATGAGCATCACAGGTTCATCTGATTCAGGATTGACAGTATATATATAGCTTTCTACACTCATGAATATGAAATTATCAGAGTGTAGAATGTTTGATAAAAAAGTGACCCACGTATTTTGAAAGAAAATTTGGAAAATAAAAAAGGGCAGCTTTCGCCACCCTGAAAAAACAAAACTGTCTGAGCTGTCTGATAGAATCTTTAATAGGAGTTCTTTCCCTTTTTCTTTTCTTCGTATTGTTGAAGTATACGTTGTCGTTCCTGTGAAGGCATTTTACGGAAATACTCTTCATGTATATGAGATGAGGTTGCGCTGATAGACTCTTCGTTAATAGTCGCCAGCGCTATAATAAGTGTATGTGTAGGAGGCTTAGGATAACTGATCACCTTCCTACGTTGAGCCTCAGTATTTCTTCTCCCTTTTGACATCTACACTAATTTAAATGTATTAATGGCTTTGACACCGGCCACTTTTCTACCAACATAATACTTCTTTGCAAGAAGCTCCCTCGTTCAATGTTCACTGAATTAAAACTTAATGGCTGCTCATCCTCTAAAGGATGTCCCTGCAGTTTCTCGACCTCCTGCTTAAAGCGGCCGTAATAAGGCTCTTTAATGGAGATAGACTTTAGTGGAATCTTTCTATTCTGGTGCCATATTAAAATCGAAGCAACAGTATCCATCACCTTATTGCCGGTTGCCCGATAATCCTTGGCAATATCATAAGCTCTGTTCTTGGCCATTGTTTGCTGGAGTTTCTGTGTTTACAATTGGTGTTGTAGGGATGCCGGTTCTTTCTTCAAAGTACTTCGCATCCATCTGAAGGCCGGCGTTTTTCATAGAAACAGCAATATCCGCTGTTACTTTATTGCTGTTGTCCACCCTTCTTCTGAATTCTTCTTTCTCTGTATCATTCAGGAATTCGAAATGATAGTCCTGTGGAATTGGAAAGCCAAGTTTTCGCATCCGAGGAATCAATCCACTATTGACAGCTGCCTGAAGCTTATTGCCGAATCGTGTGTCTGTATCCATCAACGCACGGAAACCTGGTGAATCAGCACTATCATTACCCAGTTTGCCGGCAACAGAATCCATAGCATCTGAGTGACCGAAGAACATTTTGGAAATCTTCTTTTCGAGGCGCTCTTCGAAATTGTCGTATATGTTCCAAGCAGTACCAACATTCTTAGATTCAATCAGCTCCAATTTATCTGCACCGTCATCCAGTAAGGCGTATGCACTAAATCCCATATTGGCTAGCATCTGTTCGAACTCAGCTCTTTCTGCTTCTTCTGTCTTAGAGGTTGTTCCCACACGTATAGGCTGCCCATTCATCTCAATGAAATCGGCATTATATCCCATATTATTTCGTAAGAAGATTTCCAGTACAGCAACCTTCGAAAGCAAACCATATCCACATTTAGATGTTCCTAAATCGGAAGAGGTAGGTACCCATATATGCCAATTCTTATAAGGCTCTTCCAGAAACTCCGCTCCGGATAATGAGTATACAAATGGAGATACTACTAATCTGTCTGGAGATACGTTCTGGCGAGGAATAATAGTTAAGTTTGGAAAAGAGTCATTCACCAGATCCCCTAAAGAAATCAACGAATAGCCAAACCACTCTGACTCTGCTGTATAACGAAGGAAGTCATCAAACCACGAAGCTGCATTCATCATATTACCTTCGTTAGAGTCAGTATAATTTCTGAAGTATAATTTCAGCTCTGGTACCTCTTCTCCCTTATCGTTACATATTTTGAAATCCTTCAACAGCATCAGATCTGTGATCCTTTTCATACAGGCCGCCACCTGAGCGTTTAATATTGTATCTTGGTAGATTCGCTGAAAACGTACCCGGTGAGGGTAATAAGGGTGCTCTGCTTCACTAAAAGCATCACGAACAGACTTTATATCAACCCTTACCCGACTGAACTGAACTGGAGATATATAGCTACGAAGATTTCGAGTAACTTCTTTTTTACTCGTATCCCTTGTAGGCAGCATTGCTGAAGATGGGAAATAATAATTCTTTATGCCTTGTATTGCTTTACTCATTACTCTTTCGTAACTAATTAAGTTGTGATGACTGGTAATCAATCATACTATTAAAGTCAGGCTCGCACGAACCTTTCTGGCAAGGAATCTCGGCAATCAACTCACCGGTAACTTTCAGATAGCCTTTATTCTGATCACACCACTGTTGAGCAAGTTCCCAAGTAGGAGCTTCAACATAATCTCCCATCCACGTTTTTAACTGTCCTGTGTGCGGATCTATGGCCTGTATTTCAGTTACCCACTTACGCATTAATCAACCTTTGTGAATTGATGTAATAAAAGAAGATATGCTTGTGCATACTCCTCCTCTTTCTCACCTGTACCACCGATACGTCTTACCTTTTCAGCCTTCTGTTTCCAGTAAGTGTGGTTGTTTAATAACTCACTTAAAAAGACATGATTACTATCTTTCTTTTTAAGCCATCCAAATAATTTATTGATAACCTTTCTCATATATTTGTTTTTACAATATTCGTCTGATCAACGATCTTTACTCTGAATATTTACTTTAAAGCTTGATTCTCTACATGAACCATTAAGGTGATCAAATGTCAAAACCTTCTTCATTGATTCACCGGATCTGTTATATATTATCTCAACACGATGAATAAGCAATTCGTTATTATTTAAACGAGACCTAACATGACGTTTTGCCTCTATTGGGATTACTAGATCTTTACCTTTAAATGGCATAAGACTTCTAAATACATCACGCTTTATGATACCCTTCATATCAATAGCTGTTTTGCTGTTTTATATTACTCCCCCACCGGATGCGTTTACCTTGTGGTGGCTGTATCTTTGGAAGGTTTGCGGTGATATCTCCTTTAGTAGCACCCTTCAACCACATTAAAGCAATATTGTAATTGTCAACTCTGACCTCTGGAATATTCTTTGGTGCAACCCGGGAATATATACGATAGATCATTATATCCATCGCATACTGAACCATCTGCTGATTACGATTATCACCTTTCGTAAATGCTGTTAACAGATCTTCACCCGATACAGAGTACTCTCCTTCATCTTTCCATTGCTTTTGACCAGAGGCCGAATCATCCGGAAAGTAATTTCGATAAGGAATATTAACGGTTCTGCCGAATTGCAATAATGTTTGATGATCATACGTCCACGTGTCGGATAGAGCCGTATAAATATGATTCTTCCAGAATACCTGAGTTCCTCTTTTGTAGTACGATTGGATATTTAAAACGGGGCGCGGGAAAGAAACAAAGTATAAGTCGTATTGATTACCGATCAACTCCCAATTACTTTGAGTAAAGGTTTCGGGTATTGATATATCCTGAATACAGATATAAACTTTTCCACCTTGCAAACACAAATTCCCTTCATTGTAAGTAGATAAGGTATTGTAAGCTGCCGCATCCAGGTAAACACGGTTTGCAGCTTTGTAGATCGCAGCAGGATTGTAAACAGCAGTTTCGGTAAACTCTTGATCAATCTGGTATTTCTGTACCAAGTGTGAGGTTATCAGCTCTCTTGCGAACAATTCTCCCATCGACAGCAAAGAGCGATCGCCTGAGATGATCTGTTGTAGAGAAACATCTTGAATAGCTTTATTATAATCTGTCGGATATAAATAACCCATGATAATAAAATTACAGAGTATAACTATTATCACTATACAAGAAGTTTTGCAAAAATAATCGCACGGTTAGTATGAATTACGTGCAGGTAGTGCTTTGCCGGTTTTGGTTTGTCCAGATCCAGAATATGGATTTTTATACTTTAAATATTCTGAATTGAAAGCACGACACATGAAGTAATCGAAAAGGTCAGAGAAGTGTCCGCGCTTCTGATACGACTTACCAGTTTTAGGATCCCTCTCGGTATCTTTCAGTTTACCGCCGTTCTCATCTTCTTTAATCATGTTAAGATCTTCAATCATCCGCTTGCATTGTGTACCGATGATTACACGAAGATCGCCAACCTCTTGTTCAAATACAGTATTCAACCAGTCTCCCCTTCCTTTAACAGATGGATTGGAATCAGAAACGCGCATTGTAGGTTTGTAGTCTTTAAGATTAGCTTGTACTATTTTGTAGAAGTCATTTCCCTTTTCCAGTTTTGTATCTTCTTTACGAGCGGTTGCATCTCCATACACAAAAAGACCGGCATCATGTTTAGGATATTTCCTTTTAAACTCTTCACATACTGCCCTCACAGTGTTACGAGGATTTATTCCTGCAATCTCGTCAATAGCATGCGCTTCTTTTCTTATTACTTTACCCCGATCATCTTCAATAAGATGGATTTGAAATAACCCAACAGGTAGGTAAGGATTCACGTTATCATCCCAACTCATGTGAATTGGCAGGTCGGGATCATAAGCAGTCATACCAACATGCTGATCAATTTCAAAACACTTGTAAAACTCACCTCCTGTTTTCAACTGTATATCCCACTCCCCCTCTACCAACACCATATACCGATGTTTCGGCATGTTCTTTAAGTTGTTGATATAATCTTGTGTAAGAAAGGGATTATCAGTAACCTTTGAAGGGATGTATAACCAATCATCAGGCAATGTTCCATCTTTCCATCTATCATACACTCTTGTTTTAACCCAATTAACAGCTGGGTTACAAGTTGCGAGAATAATAGGTTTGGGGCGAGGATCGCTTTCCCACCTGCCAGCACGACCAAAAGCTATATCAATTGTCTGTTCCTGGCATTCGTTTATCTCCTCAAAGAGAAACCCTGATACTTCTAACCCTTTGAGCCACTGTCCTTCCTTATCGTTATCGTAATTTTCACTCTTAAACAATATAACCGAACAATTAGGATGAGTATACTCAAAGGGAGATTCTCTCAGCTTCCCGGACGCATTTAGCTTCTTAAATGATGGTATTGTCGTTGTCCTTATCTTCTCTAAATCCTCCCGTATTACACACCAGCGACTTCTGGGAAAGATCTCACACATAATCAACAAGGCAGATAGGCCCCAGAATGTTTTCCCCCCACCCATAGCACCTCCAAACAATATAAAGGTATACTGTTCTGATGCTACCGCATCCATTGCTTCATTTTGCTTTTGCGTAAATTCAATCATTAAACCTTAATTTCCTTTCCGCCCCATTTTATAACTGTGCCAGGAATTTTCTCTCCATCTGTAGTTACATCAGCCTTATCTGTAAGACCTAAATCACGTGCAATAATATTCTCTTTATAAACTCCAATTGCCGCGTTTTCGAACTTTTGACGATAGATTGTGTCCCTAATGTCTGTAAGGATTTGGGAAAAATCTTTGCTCATTTGATCAGTTTTCTCCTTCAGAGATTTTTCAAACTGATAGAAATATACCGAATTGCAATTTAAATATGCAGTGAGCCCTTGAATAGTAAAGGGTCGCTGCACTTTCCTTTGCCCGAAACTTCTGGTGTCCTGTATTGGGTTTTTCTCACACCATTGAAAGTACTCGCAAGCAGCCTCCCAGAGAAGCTCTGGGGTCGTAAAAAGCTTATCTCTCCCATGCTTTGACCTTACCAACCAGAACTGATTTCCTATCCTTTTATCACCTGGCTTCGCCTTCGCTCTTTTGACGGCAGTTTTTTTGGGAGTAGCTTTTTTAGTGGCTTTATTTACATCCGCTTTCTTTGGAGCGGCTTTCTTTGCCGCCTTTTTAGGTGCTGCTTTTTTTATTGCCTTTGCCATTATACTTCTTTGAGGATGATATTAATGAGTTTCTTTTTTTCCGGAGTGGCTTTGTCGTATAGAGACTTCACCTCCTCCCCTGTTGGGTAAGTTTCTGGAATAGATAGAAATTCGTTGATGGAGATATTAAAGTACCGCGCTATGCGTATACAATTTTCTAAAGGCGGGGAGCTTCTCCCTTTCTCATAATGTTGAAGAACAGATACGGAAACACCAATCCCTTCTGCGACTTCGCGGAAAGTTTTGCGCTGACTGATTCTGAGATTCTTTATTCTTTCGGAGAGACGTAATAGCATAATTCTGCGACTTTTAAAGTTTAAGCCACAGAGCAGAAGTGAATTATTGTAAAGATATTGATTTTAATTGTAGTACGAAAATTCAGTTTTCTAGTTAATGATGTGAACACGAAGGATTAAGAACTAACAAGCAATCACCTTTTTTCTTAATCCTAAATATCAATCATGAATTCAGTGTTCATTTTTTCTTTTCCTGATATTGAATCAACCAGTTATTTGATTGCGATAATAGCATCTTTTTTAACTATTTATTCTGTTTTA
>CAYTGJ010000091.1:2239-10247 GCA_964437245.1 uncultured Chitinophagaceae bacterium | reverse complement strand
GCTACTACTGGAATTTCCCAAGGATACATGAATATATATTCTAATCTAAAGAACATAGACATTTGTGCGTTTGGATTTATCCGTGTAAGAAATTGTTCTTTTTATTCATTTTCTCCGCTTTCCGTGTACAAGAGGTTTTGTTCTCAAAGTTTTATACACAAAAAGAGCCCTCTCGGGCCCCTCAGTCGGTGATCAATCTACGATATCGAGTTTCTTTCCGAACACGGCAGCTATCTTGCTTAATATATCCTGTCCGGTCGAATACTTTCCGTTTTCTATCCGGTTAATATTAGGTCGCAATAAACCGGTCTGTTCGGCCAACTGATCCTGAGTCATGCCGGCTTCTTCGCGGAGTTGGCGTATTCTCTGACCGATATAGAGCCGTGCTTTCTGTTCGTCAGTTGTCTTGTGCATAATCATCAGTTTGAATGTTTCCATCTTCCCACGACAGGTAATCGAGGTAAAATCGTTTTGCCTTTTCCAGTAGTATTTCAATATTATCCTGGCCGGTTACTGTATAGTGAACTGCTAAAATATGTTTCTCGGCTATTTTAAAGGCTTTCTGGTAGTCGAAATGCAGTTGTCTGACATCTTCGGACAAGTAAACGTCTTGCCCTTCGCTAAAGGCCTCGAAAACAGTTCCGCTTCTGACGTGCTGAAAGATCAACCGGCCATCAAGGCTATTGCCCAAGTGGCTTTGCCCATCCCAGAAAACGAAGGTATCGGGTAAGTTTAACTCTATCATAAGTATTAAAAAGGGCGATTGCTCGCCCTGTGGAATAATTTTTGGAATATTTTAAACTGACTTATTAACCGGCAATTATCTTTTTCGCTTCCTGACCTCTCAGATACCAGGCTGTTGCTTCTGTTCCTGTCTTTGCGTATTTCTCATAATAAGCCACTTTCTTATCAATCGCCTCCGAAACACTAATCTTTAATCGCGCAGCCATTTCTTTTGAGCTATCTACCAGTTGTTGAACTAAAATTTCATTTTGTTGATCAGCTAATCTTGCATTCATAACTTGTTTGCCGTATTTACCCTGTTGCCGCCAGCTTTAATTTATCTATCCTTTGAAAAAGTTTCGACATATTCGAGAAAATCACAAGGCTTATCATCCTCTTCATACATTTTATACAAAGGGTTTGTTTGCATAATTAATCGAGTGTCATACAGATCTGCTAACATTTGTAAATCAGAAGCTAGGTTTCTTGCCTGATCTACATCTGTAACTACATCCGTTAACGATTCTGCAATGATGTCATTCTTCTTTTGCTCTATAATAGAATTGATATTATCAAGTCTATATTTCTTCAATGATAAGTATTTAGGATAGGTCATTTTATTTTTGATTTTTTAAGTTTCAGAAAAATATCACGATAATAATCATCTCCTTCTTCATTAATGAGATAATAACCCAAAAATGTCCCGGAGTGATATTTTGCAGTAAATCCATATTTATCAACAAATTCCTGAGTGATAAACGGTAACATGAAAGAAGGTGATTTTCCTGCAGAAATTAATCTTTGATGCATTTCATTAGCAACCTCTTCAACACTTACAAGGGTATAATCTGCTCCGCCTGATACCGCTTGCCCCTTTACCTTTATTGCTAATTGACTCATACATTCATCATTTTGTTACACAAAGACACGTATCAAATTTGATACACACAAATTGTTTTATTCATTTTTTAAAAATAAATCTGTATAATTGGTCGCCATATACCGATATTCCTTTACAATATAAGCAAAACTGTTGTCGTCCTCTATAGTCTCAATGTTTTCTACGAATTTTAGAAAGAAAAGAGTTCCTGTTTCTTCATCCGCTTCAATACGGCTTCCATCCAGCTGAAACCCGTAATAAGACAGCTCCCAGATAACCGAAAATAAATGCTTTTCCGGGATAAAGCGAGTATTCTCCACCGCCTTAGCGATAGTGGTAGGCGGCATTCCTACTTTTTCTTCCAAACCTTTTATCGAAATCAGGGGTCTGGACTTTAGGAATTCAACGATTTGAGCGGTTATACGCTCCTGTTTGTCTATGTTTTTAGGAGTAGGCATAATCAACTATATTTGTGCCTATAAGGCTGGTTAAAATTGTTTTGTAGTCTTATTATTAGCCCCCAATCTTGCAGGAAAGGGGGCGTTTTTGATTATGAATTCGAATGAGCGGGAAAGTAGAAATTTGAATAGAAATTTTCCCTTATAGTATAAATAGCCTGCGAATAGGCGTCGCAACGAAACCAGCCGTCTGGCTCTCCAAATTCTCCACGGTCTATTAACTCAATAGCGATTGGATCGCCATCATATCCATAGCTTTTCGGATAGAATACCACCAATTCAGGTTCTTTCATCCCTTTCGCCATTTTATGCCACTCTCGTTTTTCGGCAGGATTGAGAAAAGTAAAGTCCAATAGGCTGCTATAGGTTTGGTGATTTGCCATGTTACTGCATTTTAATTTTTTGATTCGAATGCCGGTTGCCCGGCTCGTACGATTAAAACAATCTACTGTTTAACAAAGTAGTAGGTTTCGCCTTCGAATTCAAAGGAAGGAGCTGGAAAGCCATCATAATTTTTGAAATCCTCGATTACTTCTTTAGCTGTTCCCTCATCCACAACCTGATACTTTCCTTTTGTTACATCTTGAACTTCAATTCCGTTTTCGATACAGGCGATTTCGATAGCTTTTTTAAATTTGTCCATTTTGTTTTGTTTTGTTTTGTGCTCTTGCAGGAGCGGTTATTAACTCATTGACAAAACAAAGATACAACTTATTTTCATTTGTCAAAACATTTTGACAAATATTTTTAGAGTTTTTTTCTTTTTAACAAAAAAGGGAGCAGAAGCCCCCTTTTGAGATGTGCGATATTCTGCATTACTTTTTAAGCACACCTTTTACTTACATGAGGGTAAGTTAGTTTGCTTGGAAATGCCTTTTTTACGGTTTTACGTAAACCTGCGACTTTATTTTGTTAATGGCTGCCTGAAGAATAAGGACGCGTTTTCTGGTGCCTTCCTCGTTTTCTGGAAACCATTGTTGAGCCGGAAAGAGTTTTGAAATATGTTCCGGCCGGTGTTCCAGTATCTCGGGAAATTCCAATATTGAATGATAGCCAGTTTGCAGCCTCACTTGAGCTCGAAAAAGTGCGGTACAGATGTCGGTATGACGGTTAGGCCGCTGTAGGAACTTCAAAGCCTCCTCGTAAACCTCCAATCTTTTTCTTAGTGTCAAACTCATAAGCAAATATTATAATTACATGTAATAACTATTTATGGTTATCCGTAAAATCATGTACCTGAGGTCAGGAAGGTGTTACGCCACCTTCCTGGTGAGTTCTAATTGAAATACCTCATTAACTGTTCTCCTGCCCAGCGGCCCATTGGCACAGGCACAGCGTTGCCGATATACATGTATGAACTTCGCTTATTCGGGAAATAAAAGTCATCTGGAAAGCCTTGCAAGCGTGCGTACTCCCTTATGGTAAAGGGCCTTACTCCATGTTCATTATCTTTCGTTTTAACAAGCCTTGTTCCAAGATCTTTACTGTAATGAGCTACACAGCAGGGAGCAATTGAATTACGAACATTCGGATCTACAATAATTGGCTTATCTCTGTAACCACCTTTAAGCCGGGTTAAAACATAATCAGGCAGGTCATATTCTGGATTTCTTTCCAGAATATCCTTCACCTGTAGCTTACGTTGCTGAGAAGGATGATTGATAAAAAAAGGCTTCTTTGTACCAATCACAATAACTCGCTTGCGGTCCTGTGGTACCCAGCTGGAAGCATTAACTGGGCAAAGTACATTTACATAGTATTGTGGCAGTTTGGTAATAGCTTCCATTACAACCGGGAATTTCAGCATGCCCGGCACATTTTCTAACACATAGGCCTCCGGCTGTTCCAGCGCAATATGTCGGAAGAAGTGTAGATATAATTCATCTCCTGTACGAACTCCATGTATGTCCGCTATAGTCGAATAACGATCACATGGGTAAGTTCCAATTATAACATCTGTCTTATCCTGATCCAGCACCTTTTTACCTGTTATATCTTCGGTTAATACCTTATGTCCGAAGTAATTTGGATTAGCTTCCATGATTGAAGTTGCTCCCGGATCTATATCTAAAGACTGGATAACATTCACGCCGGCCTGTATCATTCCTATCTCCATTCCCCCTGCTCCACTAAAATATCCCTTTGCTGTTGGTTGATACATAGTATTCTATTTTATGTCCCCGACATCCGTGTCGGAGACATCCGTTTTAAATAAAGTTTTATGATTCATTTATCCCAAATCGATCACTTCACCGAACCTTTCCTGGCTTGTTCCTGCTATAACAATCAGGTTTCCTATTTTAAAATGAATATTATTCTCTTCTTCGTTATAATAACATAGCTCAATTTCTTTGTTAATAATTTTAGAAGCGGAAATAATTTTTTCTATTCTAATAAGGGGGATAAATTTTTTATAGATTTTTAAAGCAGCATTTGAATTTATGCTTTCAACAAATTTTCCAGAACCTATAAAACCTTTGCCATTACATACAGGGCAATCACTCTCTATTTCATACGTACGGTTGTTAGATTCAGCATAATATTCGTACTCAACAATACCATGACCACAACACTCAACGCACTCAATTTCTTCTTTAACGCTTACTTTATACTTATTAATGTCTATAATCGAAAGATCAATTACTTTTGAAATATTCAAATTTCTCGTGATACGGCTTACATCGTACTCGGTATTCTTATAATCTTCAGAATGATCTTGAACGTATGCCAATAGACAGCCATCTGTGGCAAAAATTATTGGTTTGCCTAAGTGATCTTGAGATAATTGGATATCTCCATATCTCAAATTGCTATCTAGAAACAGTGATAATATTTCTTTCATATTAAAAGTTTTCTGGCTTCTCCACCTGTTTAAATTCGTACACCCACACCCAGGGGTTATCACTCCAACCGTTCTCTTTTATATGAAGGCCGCTCCATATCTCACGAAATGCTGCCTTAGCTCTATGGTGAAGGTTTGGACTATCTGGAGATTGATATCTTGATTCATAAGGAGGAACTCCGCCTATGCGTAACCTCACGCCCTCTCTTATCGCATCCTCTTCGCTGATATCCTGCAGGCGCTCTACTCGTACGCCTGTTACCTCTAAGAATATACGTGCGGCTCGACGGGGCATGTGAATAGAAGGTTTCCAACCAGAAACTGTCCTATCGAAATCACTTCTATAAATAAACAATTTCCCGAATGCCGTAAGCGGCACTTGTAACCATGTCTCCCTAACCCACAATACATCTCCAACCTTATATTTCGGATGAATATCATTAGTGCAATCATCCTTCGGTCTTTCATCCCAGTCTAACGAGGTTATCTCCGAGACCGTTCCGTCATTTTTCTTCCCGACACGAAACAATCCAGATTCGTGTCGGGATTTAATTATCCTTCTGGTATGGGTTTTCCTACCTTCCAGAAGAGCTCTCACCATCGGAGTGCTGAATAATATCGGTTTAAATGACATTGTTAATTATTGAATGATTTGAAAAATTCATATTTGGAAATATAATATTGTGGAGAATATTCGATATAAAGAAAAGAACTACAAACCGCTATTACTTTGTTTTCTTGGTCCTTGTAAAGCCTTGCTGTTAAAACTGTCTTATCCGTTGTTATCACCACCACATTATCTGTGGGTAGATTGTCTGGATCTATTTTTAATATTTCCATTTAATTCTTTTTTAAGATGTTTGATATACTTTTCTGCTGTTTTCAGTTGGGCTTTAAGACTTTCAATTTCATTATACTGATCTCCCTTTTTATCATTGGACTCTTTGCAACGGCAACTCTCATATCCCATTGCAGCAGCCCCAATACAACCAGGGATTAACACTTTCCCTGCTTCTTTGTCGTAGATATGATAGCAGTATTTCATTACTCTGTTTCTAAATTGAGCAACTCGGAGACGGGGATAAAGTGGGTAAACTCGGCATTAGTAGCGATTACATTTGTTTCATCCTGTTTTATCCAAACTCTCTTATCGTTTAGATGTACAAGTTCCCCCGTAACAATTAAATCATTATTTAACACTACTACTTTCCCATCAGGCAGATTATCCGGATCTATTTTCCTCCATTTCGGTTGATTTTCTTTAAGAAACTCTTCTAACATATCTGACATATGATAATTCGGACCAAGCCTAGAATTACCCTGTCCCCTTTCTACTAAAAATTTTATAGTATTCTTCATGTTATTGTGTGTTTTTGAATTTTTCATACTCTTTCTTATCAACTATAACAAGTAAGGCAATGTGATTCTGACCAAGAGCAAGTTGCTGCATTCTTAAATGATCAGCACCCATAGTGATCAATCCTCCCGCCTTGCAACTTTTTGCCTCGACAAGATGATTAGATATTGACACCATTTGAGTTTTGTTCTCTATATCAGACATGTTCATTTCATCTAAAATTTGGAATAACCTCTTTGACATAATTATTGTGTATTGATTGTTTCGCTCGCAAATTGGGTTTCTAAATAAGACTTGATTCCTTTGTGTAGCTTTTCAAGAAACTTATACTCACGTGAATAATCGGTTTGAAGGAAATAGTGAGTATCGTTTGAAAAGGAGTTTTTGAGTACTGCACGAACCTCTCTCTCTTCAGCAAAGGAGTCAAAATCATAATCTTGTTCGTGTAATCCAGATATGAAATAAAAAGCCTGCTCTTCGCTCTGCATTTCTTCTAACTCTTTTATTTTAGCACGAAATTGTTTTTGAAATGTCATATATTCATACCATGGTAAATCATAAGAGAGCTCCTCTCTTATATACTTACGAATATATTTTGCAGTAGCTTTACCGGAAAAAGAGAATTGTTGATTGCATAATTTTGACGCAAAATAGCCTTCATTAATTTCGCATAGAAATTTCTCTATACTATTTCCCATTGCCCCCCAGAAGTGAGAATAAGAGCCTCGTTCGAGATCAGAAATAATTATTTTCCCGACACCATCAGACTCATTTCTCAAAATAATCTCTGTACTACCAATTTTAAATATGTTCATACTAATTAGATTGTTTCGAAATAAAACTTACCCTTAAACGGCTTGTCTGGCGTAATGTCGAACAGCTCTGCTATACTTCGCATGTATTCGATCCTCTTTCTTGTTTTTTCAGTTTTCGGATTTTTTGGGAGTCGGGCTAATCTGAAATGAAATGTTCGCATATAATCCCTAAATCCTTCTAAATCCAATGCCCGTTTGTAGTGGTTAATAATCCGGTGAGTGGGTATAAGATTAGCCTCATCATTCACATTATCACGACTATAATACTCCGCAAGAAACCTACTATAAACGTGATCAATCTGCCAATCATCCTTTAAAGGCTTGCCCGTATAAGCACACAAACCCCCGAACTTCTGTTTTATCCTTTCTCGCTTTGTCATCAAGTGAATTTTAATATGTTATCGTCTTTTACAATAGTCGTTTCAAACGGGAATGAAGCATTTGGAACCTTCTGTATCATTTCAATAAGTGATTTTGATCCTGTAAATAGTACATGATCACTTCCATTAACATTAATCTGCAGGTACAAGCACTTTGAATTATCTTTTTTTATAGAATCCTTAATCTCATATTTATGTACCACTATCGGCCGGTTTAAAATCCTGTCGATTTTTAACTTGTCTCCTACGAACCCTTTTTTCTCGTATTGAATTCCCAATTCTGAAAACTTTACCATCATCAGTTAGTTTCTTTAAAAGATGTTTACAATCAGCGTGTGAGGCCCAACCATAATAACTCGCAAATGATTGCTGATTAGGATTTCTGGACATCATCTTCGCAAAATTCTTTTTGATTGTTTTCCTGAGTCGGATATGAGTGTGATAGAATACATACCCCAGAAAATCAATACCTCTGGATTCAACTGGGAACACTTGATAATTGTGCTTTACTTCCAACTTCAAATTCACTTTGAGATAAAAGCTTATTTCTTTT
>CAYTGJ010000091.1:0-2229 GCA_964437245.1 uncultured Chitinophagaceae bacterium | reverse complement strand
TCTTTTCTTTTGGCTGTCTTTTATTTTATTATATTATTTCTTTTAACCATTTATGCAGTTGACCTTTATCATCAGAAAGCAGTACCAGATCATCAGCATAACGGAAATAATTTTTTACCCTAAGCACTTCTTTTATCCAGTGATCAAAATAGGTCAGGTAGTAATTCGCAAAGTATTGACTCAAATAATTACCTATAGGTAGACCAGGTGCACTATCTATAATCTCAAATATCAAACTCAGCAGGTCAGGATCTTTCAGCTTTCTTTGTAAAAGGGTTTTAAGGATATCATGATCAATACTGGGGTAAAACTTCTTTATATCCAGTTTCAGGCAATATTTAGTTTGTTCTTCTGATCTTAAAGCCCTTTTAACCTTTCTGACTGCTGCATGAATTCCTCTTCCCTTAATGCAGCTGTAGGTGTCTGAAGTAAAAACACTCACGAAAACAGGCTCAAGTATATTCATGATCGCATGGTGAACAATTCTGTCTGGGTAATAAGGAAGTCTGAACACTTCTCTTTCTTTTGGCTCATACACCTTAAATGTTGTGTAAGGTGATGTTTTGAATGTTTTATTCAACAACATGTTTCGCAATCTTTGAATATTTGCCTCTCTGTTCTGATTGTGAAGTATTACACCATACTGCTTTGATTTGCCTTTCTGAGCTATAGCATCAGCCAGATAAAGATTTTCCAAGCTGCAGACCTTTTCAAACAGACGATTAAACCTCTTCATAATGCCTTTACTTTAATGATCGCTTTCTCTTCCGATACTAACGATCGCTTAAATTTTGTGATCTTTTGCCAAGTGGCAAGGTCTGTACTGCAATAATTTTCAGTATAGGTGAGCCCTGACATTCGAATTATCGTTGTCGTTATCGTAATCGTTGTACGAAAAACTGCCTCCGGACGAAAGCCAGGACTACAGTACACAACCTATTTTCTTATCTTACATTCAAAATGAAAATCTCCCACAAGTCAGGATATTTCTCAGCGTTCGTTTTACACACTTCTATTGAATTGGATGAAAGGCGAGCCCCGACAGCCGAAGAATCGTGGTCGAGAGCGTAATCGTAGTACGAAAAACCGCCCCCGGACGAACTTGGTTTATATCCTTCTTTTGCTCGAAACCATGGTTCATACTTATCAACATCGTGATTGGTGATGTCGTAAACCTTCCCATCTTTCTCAGCTTCAATAATCACAGACAACATGTAAATTGCAGTGATATACAGTGCCAGATCAGGGCGTAAATGATTTACAATAGGAAGCTCTTTTGAAATATCCAGCTTTTCACAGGCAGCTTCAAAATCTTGTTTGGTTGTTTCTTTGATTTCAGTCATTGTATGTTGTTTATTAATTAGCAGATGGTGTTGGTGTGTTGTGGTTGTCGTCCTTGCCGGTCAAAAGAATTGAACAAACTAAAAATCCTACAAGAAAACCTCCAGCAAAAACTAAAGCGTGTAGAAGATCTATATTCATGTTAAAGTGTGTTTTGAAATTTTAAAACCTTTCTCTGTTGCCCAATCAGGATGTTCCTCAACATAAGTGTTACACCTGTTACAGGCAGCCATCATGAATTTTGGATCGAGCAAATCCTTAGCTGAAACCTTACCCTTTTTATGATGAATGCCTTCAGCCTTTTTAGAACAAACAGGTGATTTTATCTCGCAATTTTTACCCTTCCAGATAGGATGAGAAACTTTCTTATACTCCTTGTTTTCTTGCTTGCGCTTCTCGGAAACTTTAGGTATAGGCTTCTGCTTTGGTTTTACAACTGGCTTCTCCTCTTGCTTAGTTTCGGATATTCCGAGCTTAAGTTTCCTTCTGTATTCTAAGTAGTTCATGCTCTTTTGATTTTAGGTAAGATGGTGACAACCCTGTTATTCTTAATTACAATACGATTCCCCGAAGGCATAGGTATAATGCAGTTTTCCTTTATATTCTTCTTGTTATCCTGCAAGGCCTCCTGAATCCGATCTACAGCTACATTAATAGCAAAGTTCAATTCTCGTTCGAAGTACCTCAAAATTGCATGTTCCGTTATAAATGGTAGTTCCTTACTCATTAGAATGGTTGATTTTGATCTTCATCAATTAATAATGCCGGTTTCCACTTCTGTCCAGATTGGGTTGGTAAAGCCTCAGGAATACCAGGTTCGTAATTCACGAATTTCTGTATCCATAACTTAGCAGTTAGCTTTACAGTTTCTAAGGATCCATTACGATG
>CAYTGJ010000090.1:15609-18356 GCA_964437245.1 uncultured Chitinophagaceae bacterium | reverse complement strand
AGGAATACAATTTTAGGATCGTGCATGATACCGGCGATCAGATTTATCTTCCGTTTCATCCCTCCTGAATAGTTGGAAACTCTGCGGTCTGCGTATTTGGTCATGTCAAATTTCTGAAGCCAGTATTCTATTCTTCCTTCCAAATCACTGCCTTTTAATCCGTACATTTTTCCGAAAAAGCTGAGGTTGTCTCTGGCTGTAAGGAGTGGATACAATGCTATATCCTGAGGCACCACACCCAGCATACTTTTGATCTTGTCAGAATCGTTGATCAGATCAAAACCATCTACATATATTTTTCCGTAAGAAGGTTGTAGAATACCACATAAAATTGATATAGTGGTGGTCTTCCCTGCTCCGTTGGTTCCTAAAAGTCCAAATATCTCATTTCTTTTGATCGAAAAAGACAGATCTTTTATAGAAGGTTCAAATGCTCCTGGAAAAGTTTTAGAGAGATTTTCAATTACAATTATGTTGTCCTGCGTAAGCATTCAGTTGCCGAAAGTATTAATGATTGAATTGTTTTCGGTTGGCAAAAATAGTTAAAGATATTAGAATATCAATATTAGAAAAGATAGTTTATTGATGTAAATGTTATTTTTATGAACATAAATAAGAGAATAGCCACTTGAAAAGTCATATTTCCCCAGCAGACTGTATAACTTTAAAAAGAAAAATACTTTGTATTTTCTGATAATTCCTTTGTTTTGACCTGATGTAGTAGAGACTTCCTGTATAAAATGTTTTTTCGTTGGATTAAATGCTTGATTTTTATTGCTTTGTGTAGCCATTGGGGATATGCTCAACCTACGATTCATATAAACAATGAAGAGCAAATCGTATCCATTGCTTCTCATTCTTTTTTTTACGAAGATAAAAGCAATCAGCTTGCTATTGATGAAATACGAAAGCCTGCGATAGGCAGTCTTTTCCAGCCTTGCCCGCACGACATTCTTAATTTCGGAAATTCGCCCAGCACTTATTGGGTGAAGTTCACCATACAGAACAATACATCCGATGTTTGTGTGATTGAGATCATAAAACCTAGTATGGGCTATATCAGTTTTTATGAACCGGATGAAAAGGGAAATTACAGAGAGAAAATTACCGGAGCATTTGTACCTTCTGATCAGAAGGAATACGACCATAATTACATATGGTTTCGCCTGGACCGGTACAAACACCAGGAAAAAAATAATCCGGTCACCTGCTATCTGAAAATTACGAGTCCCAATAAAACCGCTCCTATAAAGGCCGGTACGGAGAAGGCGCTTTTCAATGAGAAGGGAAAAGCAGATATGTTTTACGGCCTCTGCTTTGGCATTCTGATCATGGTGATTCTTTACAATTTGTTTATTTACATCAGCATCCGGGAAACGGTCTATTTATTGTATCTTTTTTATGTATTGTTTATCGGTCTGAGCAATGCGATCCTGGTAGGATTTACTCCTTCCTTCCTGACCAATGAATTGTTTAATATTTCTGTTCATGTGCAGTTGATCATGGCAGTAGCAGGAATTTTCCTTACTCTTTTTTCTATGAAATTCCTGAAAGTGGCACAGACAATGCCCTGGATGAAGTATTGTTTTTATCTTTTCATCGGGCTGGAGATCCTTACAATCCTATGCGATCTTAGCGGCCACTATTACTATGGCTCATTACTGATCCAGTTTTTCACGATGGGTTCAGCTTTGTTTCTTTTTCCGATTTCGATCTCGCTTTATCTTAAAGGCCAAAAGATGATCCGTTTTTATATTGTGGCGTGGTGTATCGGATGGATCGGGATCTTGTCTTATATATTGGCCATCAATGCAGTGATCCCTTTCGGCTTTTTTTCTCAAAACGGAGTCTTGATAGGTTCGCTGTTCGAAAGTGTACTTTTCTCAATGGCCCTGGCCGATAAGATCAATTTCATTAAACAGGAAACAGAGCTTGCCAACAGACGTACGCTGGAAGTGGTGCTGGAAAACGACAAGCTTATCAAACATAAAAACGAACGGCTCGAACAGTATATTTTTGTAACGTCTCATAATCTCCGGGGACCGGTGGCCAGAGTATTGGGACTTATTTATCTCTTAAAAAAAGATAACATTATAACCGATGAGCAGGGAAAACTGATTGTAGATAAGCTGGAGGAAAGTACTCTTGAACTGGATTCGATCATCAAAGATATTGCGATCCTGCTGGAAATAGACGAAGAGTCTAACAATGATAAAGAGAAAATATTCTTTGATAAACTGATCAAAAAAATATTTCTTGCTGTAGATGTACCGGTAGATGTTCAGGTCGATATTAAAACTGATTTTTCATTATATCCTTTTATCGTGACCATTCGTCCTTTTATCTACAGTATTTTATATCAGTTGATCACTAATTCGATTAAATTCAGAAATGAAGGAGGCCCTGTGAATATATCAGTGCATACCCAGAAAGGTGTTCAGCTGGTTCGTATTGTTGTAACTGATAACGGGAAAGGAATGAATCTGAAACAGATAGGAGAGAAAATATTTCAGCCCTACCAGCGGTTCGATCCTCAGAAAGAGGGGAAAGGATTCGGATTATTTATAGTAAAAACACAGGTAGAGGCGTTGAACGGAGAGATCTATGTAGACAGTGTTCCAGGTGAAGGAACAACGTTCACAATTTTAATCCCTCAGAAAAAAGAGACGAACTCTAATTTATCCTGAAACGTACGATCGTAACAGCATAGTCTCCTCTCTTTCATTGTCTTGGAGAGTACTGAAATT
>CAYTGJ010000090.1:7918-15599 GCA_964437245.1 uncultured Chitinophagaceae bacterium | reverse complement strand
CTGAAATTCATCCGGGATATTATGCTATTTTTCGTATGATTTTTATTTCTGCCAAAAGTATATTCATGTAATGAATCTCAGCATTTTTATAAGGTACTTCTACCTGTATGCTGTATTCGTCGGACGATTTTGGCAGATTGATAACGATGCACCCTTCATACGTTTTTCCATTCCGGCAACTAATGTTCACACTGTCGCCTTCCACAAGACGTAGCGTCTTGATTCTGTCTAAAATGATGTTCATACCTCTGAATGATCTGTCTGTTATTAGATACGAGGGGGAAATTAAAAGGGTTTTAATTTTGTGAATAATTAAATCCTGGAAAGATGGATTATTGATTATATTCTCAATTACTTGAGTTGTAAAATTTCTGCCAGATTGAGACAATCAGGTTCATATTTGAAAAAACAGATTAAAATTATACTCAAAAAATCATGCGGGTTACCTATAATGCTCCTTTTACCCTTACATTGACATTTGTTTGTACAATCATTCATATTCTTGGAAGTACCGTTACCAATACGTTTTTTGTCGTGGGCGGAACAATGGACCTCCTAAATCCACTGGATTATTTCCGGTTGTTTTCTCATGTTCTGGGGCATAGAGACTGGACCCATTTACTGGGTAATTTTTCACTGATCCTTCTGCTGGGACCAATCCTGGAAGAAAAATACGGAACACGGCCTATTGCTTACATGTCGGTCATCACAGCCCTGGTAACTGGTATCCTGAATATCATCCTGTTTGATACCGGACTCATGGGGGCAAGCGGACTGGCATTTATGATGATCATACTTGCTTCTTTCTCAAACTTCAGGACAGGCACCATTCCTCTTACGTTTATTCTTGTGTTGATTTTTTATATAGGCCATGAATTCCTGAATATACTGGAAGACGATAACATTTCCCGGTTTGCTCATATTCTGGGAGGTTTATCAGGAAGTATATTCGGGTTTCGCGGGGGGAAAGTAAAAGTATAAGCAATGCTTATATCGCCTGATGATGCGGTATGAAACCTAATATCATTGTGGAGAGCATTTTTTTATTTCTTTTTGTCATCCAATTTATACGTATTTTACAAAGGGGAATACTTGTGCCTTTTTTGAAAAATCACAAGTACGGTTTTGAGTACTAGTCTGACGACACATTCTTTATCCTAAAAAACAAAAAAAGACGAAATCCCTCTGGTAACAAGCCCTCCGGGGGGATAGTCTTTTAATATTCATCACGGGGAAAATACGATAAAGGAACTGTGTTATATCCGCTCTCTTTTTACGGATAGTAAACCACGAATAAAGAATATCAGTCCCTCTCTCCAGAATCGTTTTTCAAACTTTACCTGAAAAAAAATCGTTGGCAAAAGAAAAACAATGTTCTGAAACAAGCATTATAGGAAATTAAAGCTTCTTCTATTATCGTAGCTTATAGAATTCGAAGGAAGAAAACTCGGTGAAGATATCTTAGAATACTAAGAAAAGATAGGAAGAAAAACTCTGTTAGCAACAATCAATATATTAATAAACTAAAACTACGAGGTATGAAACATGTACTACTTATTCTAACGCTGGTGCCATTTACAATCTTAGGACAGACTCCTGGAGGAGTTAATAACTCCAATGCTACATTGCAGCTTTGGCTGAAAGCAAATGCGGGCATTACTACTTCTGGTAATAAAGTAACCGATTGGAACGATCAGTCTGGTAATAACAGACATCATACCCAAGCGACAGATGCCAGAAGGCCTATATATGTGGGGAGTGATGTGAATACACTTTACAACTTCAATCCTACTGTTAATTTTGAGCGAGCGAATACGCATAGATTGGAGACTCCCAGCTATTCTACGGCTTTGACCAATGCGTTGTATGTGTTTGTAGTCTCAAGATTAAATACAGGAGCTGGGTATGCTACAGATGATTCCTGGTATACTACCTATAGTTTTAATGCAGACTGCTTGCACTCGCATTGGCGTAATTTGAGGACTAGTTTTCGTGTCAGTTGTGCTGAAAGGGAAGGACAGTCGCTAAATGAACTCTTTGCTTTAACGAGCTATATTTTGCCGAAAGGCACAGCGGGTGTAGATCCAACCCCCAGAGTAATTTGGAATGGCACTCCTAACAATGTTGCGAAAACCAATTATACGGTAGCCAACCTTTCGCCTTATACGGTGGGCTGTGATCGAAATAATACGGATTATATGAACGGTGATATTGCGGAAGTAATTATTTATACCGGAAGTTCTACCAATACAGATATTACTGCCACAGACCTGAATAGAATACAAAGTTATCTGGCAGTAAAATACGGTATCACACTAGACCCTACTACACAAGCGAATTATGTAAACTCCAGTGGAAGTAATTTATGGACGGGTGCAAACAACACAGGATATCAAAATCATATTTTTGGTATCGGGCGAGACAACGGCTCTGATTTGCATCAGAAAATTTCAAAGTCCGTAAACGACAACAATAATCTTATCATTTCTACCGATAATGATTTTACAACCAATAATACAAATACAGGAAGACCCGATGTAAATAACCTGAACTTTTTAATGGTAGGAGATAATGGACAGCCGGCGAATTATGCAAGCTATAATTATTCGGGAGCAACGTATGCAGGTACGGTTAACAGTATCATGGAGCGTGTATGGAAAGCACAGGAAACAGGTGAAACCAATACTGTTTATCTAAAAAGTGGACATCCGAATTCGAAATATCTTATTGTAAGCAATGATGCTACATTTGATGAGAGTGATACATGGATACTTCTGGATGCCATGCAGAGTGCTTCTGTCAATATAGCCGACGGACAATATTTTACTTTCGCAGGGCTTGCTCAGGCACCAGGAGGGGAACTGGCTGGCTTACAGCTCTGGCTGAAAACAGACCGGGGAGCAAGTACAAGTAATAACGGTACTCGTTTGACTTATTGGAATGATAATTCACCAAAAGAGAACCACCATATTCAAAGTAATACAACTTATCAGCCCACTTATGTAGAGAATAATATACATTTTAACTACCATCCCTCAGTACATTTCGATGGAACGGATGCGATGATCGGAGCTGCCTTCGCCAGTGGGCAGGAAGCGGTCCATGTGTTTGCGATGTCAAAGGTGGATGACAATGGATGGAGAACTATTTATGCCTTTGGCCGGGACTTAACCCATGTACAGTGGTATAATGGAGGAAGTGCAACAAGACCATCCGTCTGGACGGGAGCCAATCGGTATCCGCCTACTGCATTGGGGATCAATTATGGTGTTACTTCTTATATCCTTCCTAAGGATGGCTCCCAACGTGTGATACATTGGAACGGTGTGCCCGGCAATATAGACGGAACCAATAATTATAGCTACAATACCAATCGGTCGTCTGTAGGGTCGGACGTTAGTAACGACGGTTTGTCTTTGAGTGAAAATATGCTGGGAAATATAGCGGAGGTAATCGTTTATAAAACAGGTGCCCCTAGCACAGCAGGAGGGCCGGTAAGCGCTACCGCAATTAGGAAAATACAATCTTATCTGGCGATTAAGTATGGAATAAGCTTGCCTACAGATTATAAAAACTCTGTAGACTTGACAGTGTTTACCAATACCGCTCCTTATAATCATCAGATCATTGGTATTGGAAGAGATGATGTTTCGGGATTGTTGCAAAAACAATCGAAAACAATTTCAGATTCAATAAGAGTTTACATCAGTAGTTTGGCCAGCACCAATGTCGCCAACACAGGAACGTTTTCTTCCGACAGGCAGTATTTGATCATCGCAGACGACAATAGAGCTCTTGAAAATACTATTGCTGCTAATGCCGAAAAACCTTCCACCGTATTAGCTCGGCTCGAGCGTGAGTGGAAAGTAACCAATACCAATTTTAATGGAGATTTTAGTATTGACATAAGATTAAAAGACACCACCAATTTATGGTTGACAGATTTGAGTACTATGAGGTTGTTGGTAGACGAAGACGAAGATTTTTCTGATGCCGATATGTATGGTACAGACGATGGTATTTCCTTCTCTTATACCCATCCTGTACTTACGATAAGTGGGATTTCTCCTGCAATAGTTGCTGCCAACAGTACCAGCTTTGTGACAGTAGGAAGAGTCGATGCGGTGTTGCCGATCAGGCTGATTAACTTTGAAGCGACTAGTCTGGAACGTCGAAATATTCGTTTGGATTGGACTACTGCATCTGAAATAAACAACGATTATTTTATTATAGAACGTAGTAAGAATGCGATAGATTGGGAGGCCCTTGGTACTGTAAAAGGATCCGGCAATTCATCTGTAGTATTGGATTATGAATACAACGATACTCAACCCCTCAGTGGTGTTTCCTACTATCGCCTAAAACAAACCGACTATGATGGCAGTGTGATGTATTCGTCTATACAGTCGGTTGTATTAGAAGGAGCAAGCATTGTTGTTTTTCCTAATCCGGTCAATCATTTGCTTACGATCGAAGGGACAAAGTTGAGTCAGCAAAAAGTTGAGATTCTAAACTCTATTGGAGTGAATATGACATCTTCTGTCAATGTAACACCAATAAGTGAATCTAAACTGACGGTTGATTTTTCTAAATTTGCGAGCGGAGTGTATTTTGTCAAGGTTGGAACGAACAGTCATGTAGTATATAAACAATAGATTTTTTCGTATTGGAAGAATTTGCTTTGTAAGCACGAATTAATTTCCTTAGGCAGTCGCTTGTCAAGCGACTGCCTTTTATATATATTATAAAATACACTTTGTAGTAACCACGTATAAATTTTTACAACAATGATTTTTACACAGAAAAAAGTAAAGATCGGTGTTTATGTCTATCAGGAAATGGAATTGCAGGACTTCTCAGGTCCGATCGATGTTTTTGTGAAAGCGAATAGGTTTGTGGGAAACCAGTATGAGATATTGCTTTTTGCAAAAGATAATAAAAAATAGAATTCACCACGCATTATTTGGCAGCATCAAAATTACAAGAGTATATCCGAAAGGAAACCTTCTGAAATACTTCTTTTAAAATACCTCTGCAAATGTTCCGACGAAACGCCTAATGGTATAGTAGAACACGCAGCTGAATTTTCATAAGCTATTCAAATTTAATTTGCTTATTGTATCGTTTAGATAGCTCTATTTTCATTCCGATCGTAAATACACTTTGTTCTTTCTCTCCCAAAGCATTTTTCCCTAACGATATCCTTTGTTCGCAGTATATCTGAACAAATCTTAACGGCTGATAGACCATTCCTGCAATTACATCGTTTTTTCTGAATCCCGAATAAAGTGGCGATTGTCCGGAAACGGTTGAAATTGCATTTGTATTGGGAACATACAGATTATACCCGGCTAAGAAGGCAAATTTTTTCAGTTTGTATTTCCCGAAAACTTCCAACCCTTTAGAATCAAATACTACTGTTGGGGTCATTGCTCCTAACCCCGTGTCAAAATAATACCCTTGCGTAAAATCACCATTTTGCTGTAATATGCCTACAATACTAAAATCTATTTTTTGGCCAACATACTTAGTTCCCAAAGAGAAATAAGTAGGGTGACCCGAAAGTCCTACTATTGTTCCGCTGCTTAATAGACTGTTACTAAGCAAAGCCCGGTTATAGGCTGCTCCTATGTATAGGTCTTTTCGGATTTCTGCCTGAACGGATGCCCCAAAACCATCAATAAACCTGTCATTATTTCCACCTCTTGCCTGAAGCTGAACACCGATGTGCAGGGGGCCTATCTTATTTCTGTAAATAATGGATTGGTCTGCACGTCCTGTTCCGTTTGCACCGCCATCCGTGCCTCCTATGAAAGTAGCCGAGGCTCTTGCAACAAAAAAGCTAAATCTATCCGTATAGGAAGTAACATCCCGATAAACGCTCCATTGTTTTCCAATGGAAACTGAACCGTACTTAGCAAAACTTAGCCCCAAATAACCCAAACGACTTGCGAAAACTTGTTGTTTCTGTTCAGATTGTACAATCAAAAAACCTCCGGACAGATTTCCATCGGTATTAAAAGATTGACCGCCCTTGAACATATTGACCTGAAGTTCTGCTCCGGCAATAAACGCTACCTTGTTTTTCTTTATACTCAATTCCACTCCTGTTCGTGACGCATTTTCCTGAACTTCTAATTCACGGTCATAAACAGCCAGGTGTCCTCTAAGTCCTGCATAAGGTCTGACAGATATTTCTACGGAATCCGTGAGACTCTGCGTGTAAGCTGTTATCGGATAAAAGATAAAAAATGCCCAAAATATCAAACAGAGTCGTGCAGGCATATCATTTAATTAACCTTTCATATTATTTCCATTCAGTTGGTTGTCACTTTGAGCTATAGCCCAATAAACTTAAATGGTTTTGAAGTCACAAAAGCAGCGGAAGTCTCTCCCGAGTATGTTTTGTGATCAGATAAATCTAATTTTTTGACGCCGGACTTTTCACTGAAGTCGATTTTCTTCAGATCCACCCAAAAAGCATTTGGTGTTAAGGCCGTTTCAAAGTAATACACGAGATTTTTCTGGTCTGCTAGAGACCTCCAGCGGGTTGTGGACAAATTTGGGTATCCTTCTATTTCAAATCCGTAAGGTACTGATACATTCCTCATCACGCTGGCCACAGCAGCAACAGCGACTCTTGTGTTGTCGGTTTGTGGAATGGATTTCATAAAAAAAGAAGCTCTTACAAATCGGTCGGAAGCTGTAACCGAACCGGGCAGATAAACTTTTCCCGGAATATTTTCCCAATATCTGGCAATTGCCTGTTGTTGCTCATACGGCGGATCGTTGGTCATTATGGTATAAGATGGATCGTGATGAATCACTAACTTCCCTCCAATATATTCCAGTATAGCATTATCTCCGGAAGCATCAGACAAGGATAAATGTACCGTTGTGAATTTTTGGGTTCCGGGAATGAAATCTGATACTACGGCGAACGTTTCTTTTCTTAATTCGTTGACCGCCTCTGCAACGGTTGCGAAATTATCCAGTGCGTACTGTGCCCATAACGAAATGGCAAGACCTTTTTTAGCCCCTTGTTTGTCAAATTCAGGATATTCCGATTCAACCAACCAGAGCATATTAGCTACCAGACCTTTTTCATTCATCCCATCAACCACAGAAATATCCCACGCACTCACTGCTAGACTACCATATTTAGAAGTCCATTCTATAGAGTTCTTTCCTACTTCTCCGTTTCTTTTCATTCCCCTGGGGAAAATCCAGTGATTAGCCGGTATTTCAAGTGTGAAGTCCATGGTCCTCCCTGTAATGACCATACCATTGGGACCTTTGTATACCGCTCTGGTACACGCTTCAACTTTTTGCAAGGGAGAAAGTAGGATAGTCAAAGCTAAAACTACTGTGGTTTTAAGTAAAGAAAAAGTTCTCATAAATAAGTTTATTTAAAAAATCATTAGATATTAACGCTGTAAACTAATATACACAAAAATAAGTATATCAAATACATTTATAGAATTAGGTTTTAAAACACCGTATATAAGTTCTTTAGCATATACGGGTTTTTCCCGATTATGTTTCCCCTGATAAGATATTTATGGCCTGTCAGGGGAGCTTACCAGGTATCTCACAGGCGCTCGCATTTTCGCGCACAACTACTGAATCTTCGACTCTCAAACTACGAACAACTACGGCTTCTATTTTATTCACGAAGTAA
>CAYTGJ010000090.1:0-7908 GCA_964437245.1 uncultured Chitinophagaceae bacterium | reverse complement strand
AAAATGGGTAAAAGAAGCAAGAAAAAACAAACTGTTTCTATATAAAATTTGTCATTTTCATTCTTAGCGAAAAAATGACAAACTAGTATAGCATAGGAATTATAAAGTATCAAAAAAAGAATTGTAACCAAAAAAAGTAGTCCTATAGCATCACTTGTCTTATCTAGTAACATCACTTTTAATAGCCAGAGCAGAATAACTAAATTGATTATTGCTATTAAATATTTTCTGATTAAACCCATATTTCTCCTTCAGTTTAGATCCTTCCCTGCGTTCCGGATTTTAGCAGAGATTTATAACGGATTCAACTATAAAGATCCTTGTATCCAGTACTAGGGGAGTGTAAATGAAAGTGGTATTGTTCTTCTTACCCGAACAGCTTTCCCATTTTGATAAGCAGGAGACCATTTGGGCATCGCACGAATAACCCTTGTGGCTTCTTCTTCCATTTCAAAGCCAAGTAAGGTCTTGGGAATGATATTAACAATATGACCTTCTTTGTCAATTTCAAAATAGATTATAGTTCTTCCCCCCAAAGATCTTTCTCTGGCTATTGAGGGATACCGGAGATTTTGTTTTAAAAAAATGGACATGCCGTTCGTTCCTCCCGGAAATTCAGCATCAATTTCATCACTTAATACTATTGTGTCTATTATTACAGGTTTGCTAGAGGAATTACTTTTGGTAAGTGTATTAGATATTATTTTTTGTTTCCCGGAAATATCAAACTCCGTAACCGTAGAATCTTTCCCATTTTCAGACCAGTATGTCCAGATTCCGATTTGTCTGTTGTTTTGAAAATTTCCTGCGCATTGTTGTTTCCCATTTTGAAAGTAATAAGTACATCTTCCATCAAAAAAAAGCCGGTTACCTACTTTGTTCTCTGCAGTCATGAAAATTTCATTTGACATATAATAGTCAGTAACAATATAACCATATGAATTATCCGCTACTTTTTCAAATACTCTTTTGTATTGAGCCTTTGACTTATTGACAACGGTTCCTTCTTTTGTAATATATAAGGTGTCTTTTTTCTGCCCAAACATCCTTATGGAAGATAAAGACAGTATTAACCCAAAAAGCACAAACAATTTTCTTTTCATAAAATATTGTAATAGGTTGAGTGATTACAAAATTATTCTTTTTGTGCTTTTTTTCAAATCAAGGCATTGATTCTATAACTATATTCCACAGATATGTTTCATGAGTAGCGAATATACGGCGCGCACTCTATTATTTCTCATAGCCTTCCTTCCCAACGAGCCAGCGTACGAGTATAGCGGTATTGTATCGCTACCCAAATATTACTTACACTTTTCCGCTATAATTAATGAGAAGAAACCAATTTCAGTCCCAGAATAGATCCGATAAGAAGAAATATAAAAAATAACCTCCAGAAGTCAGAGGGTTCTTTGAAGAAAAGAATTCCTATGATCACCGTACCTACTGCCCTTTGTTTGCCGTAGGCTATGCCTACGGCTTAATTATATTAATAGGCGTTCCGCCGGGACACTACTACTAGCTTTTATAGAAATAAACAATCTTCTACCACAAATCTTTTATTATTAATTTCTCCCAGAAATCTCCGGCTAGAAGCTTAACTGTATAGTTAAGCACGTAGATGAAAGCTACGGCAAACGGGGATTGTACGAAGTGTACAGGACTAATAATACTGAAAATATTTTTACTTCGCTCATAATATCCAACACCGCATCGAAGATGCTGCGATAAGATGAGGTACGCATGGGACATACGCCCCAGTGAGGATACTTGTATAGCGGTTTTGTAACACTATACAAAGATTACTTACACTTTCCCTCTGTAATTAATGAGAAGAAACCAATTTCAGTCCCAGAATAGATCCGATAAGAAGAAATATAAAAAATAACCTCCAGAAGTCAGAGGGTTCTTTGAAGAAAAGAATTCCTATGATCACCGTGCCTACTGCCCCGATTCCAGTCCAGACAGCATAACCTGTTCCCAGTGGAATCGTTTGAGTTGCTTTATTCAGCAGAAAAAAACTTAGTGTGATGCAAATGAAAAAGCCAACAGACCATTTCCATTGGGTGAAATTTTCAGAAAGCTTTAAACAGGTGGTAAACCCTACTTCAAATAAACCAGCAACGATTAATATTATCCAGGCCATGATTTTATTTTATGACTCAATACCCTTTTTAGTTAGGTGAATTCACCCTCCCCAAATTGAGTAATTTAAAGTCCTTTTTTATTTACAAGTGCGAAGTTAGTGATAAGAAATTACCCGGCAAACTAAATCCATGTTCCTTTTACCTCCCTATAAAGAGAATGCTCTGGCAAGAGTAGGAAACGAGTAGTTTTTTTTATACTTTTAAATAGGTTCTATTTGACCGCATTTTTAACTAAATCAGGATAGTGGATATGGTTCCATACGAGATCATTCATAAAGACAAACTTCGCCGGTACGAAATGGAGATTGAAAAACTAAATGCGATCATACATCATGCGGCAGCTTATATTACAGAAATCGGGAATGGTAATTTAGAAGCGGAATATACCAGTGATACGGACGACGTCCTGCGGACCGCCCTTCTTGCCATGAAAACACAACTGAAGAATATTTCCGAGCAGGAAAAAAATCAGGCATGGGTCAATAAAGGGCTGGCGATCTTTGCCGATTTGCTGAGGGGACAATACAGTTCACTTGCTGATTTTTCAGACGCTTTTATTACTGCACTGGTGAAGTACCTGCAAGCCAATCAGGGAGGCGTCTTTATTCTTACAGGAGAAGATCAGGGAAATTCTGCCCTGGAATTATATGCCAGCTATGCTTATAACCGCAAGAAATATCAGGAAAGAAAAATAAAGGTCGGACAGGGATTATTGGGGCAGGCTTTCCTGGAAAAAGAAAGCATCTATATGACTGAACTTCCTGATCAGTATACTTTTGTCACTTCAGGATTGGGAGAAGCGACTCCTGGTGCTATCCTGATCACTCCTCTTAAATACAACGAAGAAGTGGTAGGAGTCTTAGAGCTTGCGTCCTTTGATAAGCTGGAGAAATACCAGATTGAGTTTGTAGAAAAAATTGCCCAAAGTGTTGCTTCTGCAGTAGCTTCTATCAAAATCAATGAACGTACCGAACGACTCTTGCATGAAACAAAGGAGCAGGCAGAGAATCTGCGCTCGCAGGAGGAAGAAATGAGACAAAATCTGGAAGAACTTCAGACTACCCAGGAAAAAAGCGAGGAGATGGAAAAGGAACTCCGGGTACACAAACAACTGCTGGAACAGAAACTGAAGGAACATGAAACAGAAAGTGAAAGAGTGCAACTATACCTGGACAACTACCATAAAATCCTGATAGAAGTGCTGGACGAACTGCCTCAGAAAATTTTTCTGAAAGACGAACAGGGGAAATTCATCCTTGTCAATACAGCGGTGGCCAATGCCCATAATTTAACGGTGGAAAAATTACTTAACACCTCTGATTTTGATTATTTCAGCAAAGAAGAAGCGATCGAATTCAGAAAGCAGGAAATGGAGATTATTAACGGTGGGAAACCGGTGATTTTTTATCACGAAGAAACGATCAGCGGTAAAAAGCGGGTATTAAAGACCATGAAACGCCCTCTTTACCTGAAGCATCTTGATCAGTCCGGAGGCTTACTGGGCATCCAGACGGATGTTACAGAGGTTAAAAGACTGGAAGAACAACTGAAAGAGAAGGAAAAGGAATTGTCTGAATTGAAAAAGCTCCTGAAAGTATAGTTTTTCAGGAGCTTTTGGGGAGGGAGAAAAATCCTCTCTCCCTTCAGATATAAGTTATTTCAGAAGATCGTCTACTATTTTAGAACTCGTAGGATTTACAGTAGAAGGATAGAAATGGGTCAGTTCTCCCTTTTCGTTGACAAGGTATTTACAGAAATTCCAGGTAGGAGCCTTATCGTTCCAGCCATTTTGTTTTTTATCGGTCAGCCATTGATAGAGCGGATGCTGGTTAGAACCTTTTACATCCGTTTTCTCAAACATTTGAAAGGTTACCCCATAGTTCTTCCGGCAAAAAGATCCGATGTCTTCACTGCTGCCGGGTTCCTGTCCGCCAAATTGGTTGCAGGGAAAACCTAGTACGGTCACTTTGTCACCATATTGAGAATGAAGGTTTTGAAGGTCCTCATACTGAGGTGTAAACCCGCATTTGGAGGCTGTATTGACAATTAATACCTTTTTTCCCTTATAGCGGGAAAAATCGATCAGCTCGCCGTCCAGCGAAGTGATCTTAAACGAATAAAAGACGGATTCCCCTGATGAAGCAAGGTTTTCAGGCCTATGGGCAGACACACAGGACAACAGCAGGGCAATGATCGTAAGAGCGGGAAACAGGAAATAGATCTTTTTCATAAGTTAATAAGGATAGGTATCGTTCACGATTGCTATGACAAAAATACCAGATTTGTTCATAAAAATAAGTTTGGTAACATTTTTGAATCCTCTTTGTCAAATATAGTTTTTTATTAGATTTGTAAAGATTAAAACACCCATTTTAATATGCTTAATAAAGAAGAATTCAGAAAATTTGCCGTTAAAGGCCAGGGCCTGGGCAGTAATATTGTAGATCAGTATATCCACAGAATAGAAAGCATGCATGTGCCTACCATTCAGGACATGACTACCTATGTGATCGAAGAAAGACCCGGAAACTTCAGAGCTATTGACGTTTTCACCCGGCTTATTTCCGATCGTATCATCTTTATGGGGATGCCGGTAGGCGACGAAGTAGCCAATATCATCATCGCTCAGCTATTGTTCCTGGAATCAGTAGACCCTAAAAAGGATATCCTGATGTATATCAACAGCCCCGGAGGCGGTGTATATGCCGGTTTGGGAATTTATGATACCATGCAATATGTAAATCCTGATGTAGCCACAATCTGTACCGGGCTGGCAGCCTCTATGGGAGCAGTGTTGCTGGCAGGAGGAGCTAAAGATAAGCGTTCTGCGCTTCCTCATTCAAGGATCATGATCCACCAGCCACTGGGAGGAGCACAGGGACAGGCATCGGATATCGAGATCACTGCAAGGGAGATCCTGAAACTGAAAGTAGAGTTGTATGAAATTCTGGCCAAGCATTCAGGAAAAGATATTAAAACGATCGAAAACCATTCAGATCGTGATTACTGGATGAAAGCCGCAGAAGCAAAAGAGTACGGAATCATTGACGAAGTACTGACCAAAAAATAACCTGCTTAATAGCTTGAATACCTGGTATTTTTTCACTGTGAAACGTTGAATTCGATGAACGGTAAAGAAGTATCAGGTATTTTTATTACTTTTATAGTATTAAACCAAGGTTAAGAATTAGGTAATTCTGCTTAATTTTCAACTTTTCATGATAATCTAAAAAACACCAACAATGGCTCAAATCACCTGTTCATTTTGCGGAAGACCGAAGAAGGAAGTGGAGCTTATGCTTTCCGGTATGAACAATACCCATATTTGTAATATATGTATTGCACAAGGGCATCAGATACTTTTTGAAGAAGGAAAACAAAAACAAAAGGTTAGTTCCCCTAAGTTTAAACTGATCAAACCCGTAGAAATGAAAAAATTTCTGGATCAGTATGTGGTAGGTCAAGACGATGCTAAAAAAGTAATGTCGGTGGCGGTATACAATCATTATAAAAGATTGATGCAACCGAAAGCAAAAGAAGACGATGTCCAGATTGAAAAATCCAACATCATCATGGTAGGGGAAACCGGTACAGGGAAAACCTATATTGCCCGTACACTTGCCAAAATGCTTGATGTACCATTTTGTATTGCCGATGCTACCGTTCTGACGGAAGCAGGATATGTAGGAGAAGACGTGGAAAGTATTCTATCCAGGCTCTTACAGGCTGCTAATTATGATGTGGAAGCTGCTCAGAGAGGGATTGTCTATATCGATGAGATTGACAAGATCTCCCGCAAGTCGGATAATCCTTCCATTACCCGGGATGTAAGCGGAGAAGGTGTTCAGCAGGCATTATTGAAGCTCCTGGAAGGTACTTCTGCCAATGTACCACCTCAGGGAGGCCGTAAGCATCCGGATCAGAAAATGATCACCGTGAATACTGAAAATATCCTTTTCATATGCGGCGGTGCATTTGATGGAATACAAAAACTGATTGCGACAAGGTTGAACACCCGCCCATTGGGGTTCCTCACCAAAGAAGTAGCTTCAGAAGTAGACCAGGACAATCTTTTGCAATACGTTTCCGCACAGGACCTGAAAGCATTCGGACTAATCCCTGAATTGATCGGACGTCTGCCGGTGGTGACGTATCTTGAACCGCTGTCGGCAGAAACCCTGAAGATGATTCTGACCGAACCTAAAAATGCGCTGATCAAGCAATACCATAAACTTTTTGCCATGGAAGACATTGAGCTGGAATTAACAGGAGATGCAATAGAGTTTATAGTAGAAAGAGCCGTAGATTTTAAGTTAGGAGCCCGCGGTCTTCGTTCGATCTGCGAAGCGATCATGACCGATGCCATGTTTGAGTTACCCTCAGAAAAAGATGCCAAGAAATTTATATTGACGCGTTCCTACGCCGAAGAAAAAATAAACAAATCGAAATTCAGCAAAAAGCTGAAAGTCGCCTGACAAAAAAGTCTTCCGGATCCTGGAAGACTTTTTTTTAGCTACATTGTGACGTTGAGCCCGGAGAATCTCCCGGGCTTTTGTATTGTGTGTATTTCCCGGAATCGTTTTTTAAATTAATATAAACCTGTTGACTCTGGTGTATGATTTGGTACACTCTGTGTCTTGTCCCCTGACAAGACACTTATGGCCTGTCAGGGGACAGGCCATACCTTAGTGTAATCGCACCTGATTTTAGACAGGATAATTTTATTAGCTTATTTCTATTTGTATCTTTCGACAGCTTTTTCATACTGCTTAATGAATATAGAGAAAACACTTCTAGCTGTACATTCCAGAGCACAGGCAGATAAAATAGTCCGGTACATAGGGCGTGACAGCCAGCGGTTCAAAATATTGCTGGAATTGTTTTTAAAAGGAGAATACCGGATCGCCCAGCGGGCGGCCTGGCCTTTGGGAATCTGTGCCGAAAAGGCCCCGGAGCTGATCAAGCCGTATCTCGGACGCCTTATTAATAACCTCAAAAAGCCTGTACACGATGCAGTAAAGAGAAATACAATGCGAATTCTTCAGGAGGTTGAAATCCCAACTACACTGATGGGGAAAACGGCGGACATTTGTTTTCACTACCTGTCCACTCCTTCAGAAGCAGTAGCAATACGGGCTTATTCCATAACTGTGCTATTGAATATTGTAAAGAAATATCCGGATCTTAAAACAGAGCTGCAGCTCACCATCGGGGAACAGATGCCTTATGCTTCGGCTGCTTTTTTGTCAAGAGCACGGAAAGCGTTGCAGGAACTCGATCGTCTGTAAATTTCTATAGATGCTTATGCCGCATTGTTGATAATAAGGCTGCAACATTTGACACTCCCTCCTCCTTTTATGTATTGCGACATAGGGGTTTCAAATACCGTATAACCATAGGCCGCCAGATCTTTTTTAAACTGATCGGTCACTCCTTCACACACTACAATATTTTTTCCGCTGACCACCATATTACAAGCCAATACTTTGTTGTCCTGTTCCGAAGTAAGGATCACATTTGAAAAATGCTGATGAATGGTCTCCATTCCTTTTGCAGTAAAGGATTTAGGATTGATCACAACAGTTGTGTCATTGAGCGGTGCAAAACAGGTATCCAGGTGATAATAGTAAGGATCGACTAACTCAAGGTCTACGACTTCTCCGTCGAGAATTTCTTTGAGATAAGGAACTACTTCTTTCATGGTTCTTTTTCCCCATCCCACAAAATAGGTATTCCCGTTATAAAGCAGATCACCTTCCCC
>CAYTGJ010000089.1:9756-18634 GCA_964437245.1 uncultured Chitinophagaceae bacterium | reverse complement strand
CGCTTTCCCAGTTTGAGTTATAGCCTTCAAATACCATCTTACCCCAGGATGGCATAGGAGGTTGTACTCCCAGTCCAAGAAAACTCAAACCGGCTTCGATCAGAATGGCACTGGCAAAATTGGCAGTAGCGATCACAATAATAGGGCCCACCACATTGGGAAGGATATGTAAAAATATGATCCTGAGATTCCCGATTCCCAGTGCCTTGGCAGCTTCTACAAATAATTTTTCTTTTATGCTGAGGATCTGTCCTCTGACCACCCTTGCAGCTTCTACCCACATCGTAAGTCCTACGGCGACAAAAGCCACCCATATCCCCTTGCTCTGAAGGGCAAGACTGATGGCTATGACCAGCATAATTCCCGGGATCGACCATACGACAGTCATCAGCCACATGACCAGGTTATCAAGCCAGCCTCCGAAAAATCCGGCCATCGCTCCCAGCGACACTCCCAGGATCAGGGAGATGATCACGGAAATAAATCCTATCGAAAGTGAGATCCGGGTCCCGAAAAGCAGCATACTGAGCAGGTCGCGTCCGTCAATGCTTGTTCCCAGCCAATAACGTCTTTTCTCCAGGTTGTTTTTTTCAAAGTCACTGATTAATTCCTGCCGGGTGGTCTGATGAAGCTCTTCGTTCATATCCAGGTACTCTACCTGATCTCCCTTGATAGAGTAGTTGTAGCCGGTCACTGAATCCGGTGTAATTTTAGAGGAGAAGCCGGAATACAGTTTTTTCACCGTATTGATCAGCGGTTGAGAGAGTACTTCTCTCGGACGACCATATATAGTATACTGAATGGTATAACCTTCTATTTTATATGAGTTGACAGGTTCTATTTTATATTCATTCTCCTGTCCAAAAAACATATACTCCAGAAAATTAACTTTTGCTACCTCACGCTGCTTGATGGTTTTCATCAACAGTACTTCAAATCCCGGAGGTTTTTTCTTGATGTGTGCGGAGCGGTCATCGGCATTAGGCGTATCGTCGGGCATAATCAGGTAGCCTAAAAAAGAAACCACGTGAGCCAGAATGATAATTACCAAGCCAAACATAGCGGGTCTGTTTTTCAGCAGTCTCCTTCTTACGTAGTAAGAGGGTGTTTTAATATCCTTTTTTTCGAGCTTTGTCATTCCCCGTTACCGGCTGTTATGCACCATCAGGCCTTTTTTACTTGCCAGATAATTATAGTTCTTATAATTACTATTGATCAATTCTTTCGTTTCTATCTCCTGTTCCGTGTTTTTTTCGAAACATTTCACCCAGCCTTTTTCTATTAATGCCAGTAATTCATCCCTCAATTGAGGGCCTTCCGTCTCAAGTTCTTTCTCCAGATACTCAAAAGAAACGGTAAAATACAAGGCATCTACTATTTCATATTCTCTGTCAGTCATTTTTTACTGATCTCACGGTTTTTCCAATTATATTTTCCTGTTCTACCCAATAATGCGAATAACACTACATAAAAGGGATAGACTGTTTCTGTAATCAGAAAGGTCCATATCTCTACTTTTCTTCCAAAATATACTAAAACTGAACGTAAAAATAAGAATTCCAACATAAATTTGAATATCAGGAATATTAAAAACAGGTCGAGTGGATAACTCTTTAAGAAACAAAGAAAAAAATTGATGACAACTGCCAGATTTGATCCAAAAATAAACAACGCCAGTAGTTTTACATGCGTATAAGTGTAGCTTTCCCATTTACTTGCCCATCTTCTTCGCTGCTCAAAAAATGCTTTCCAGGACACAGGAGCTTCGGTTTCTACAATAGAATCTTTGTGTTTGAGAAATGCCACCTGTCCCGGATAACGCCGGTAAATTTTATGCATCAGAAACTCATCGTCGCCGGAGGCCTGTCCTTCCGAATCCTTATATCCGTTTACTTCCACAAAAGCCTGTTTTTCATAGGCAAGATTGGCGCCGTTGCACATGCTTGGATACCCCATCGATAAAGTAGCGGCTCCCGATCCTACCAGACTGGCAAATTCCAGGGCTAATATCTTTTCCCGGCTATTCTTTCCTTCCTCAAAACATACCCCACCGGTGATCATTTTCACTTTGTGTTCCCTGTAAAATCCTTCGAGTGTTTCCAGCCAGCGGGGTTTTACCCGGCAATCACCGTCGGTCGTGACAATCAATTTCCCACGGGCTTTCTCAATACCGCCGGAGATGGCATTCTTCTTGCCTTCCAGACCTTCCGGCATCCTCACCAGGCTGATATTCAAAGAAGTTCGTTCTATAAAGGATTGCGCCAGGCTTACCGTATCATCCTGCGAATGATCGTCAATGATCAATACTTCAAAATTTTCTGCAGGATAGGTTTGACCTGCAAGATCTGATAGCAGCGCTTCAATCCTGCCTGACTCATTGCGCACAGAAATCAATACCGAAACGGATGTAAAATTGTTTTGCTTTTTTTCATCCCGCACATATACAGGAATCTTTTTCCAGGCCACATACAGCACTCCGGTAAAGAGAATATATCCAAGCAGTAAAAACGGCCAATAGAAAAGCATTCTTAAAATTACACAAAACTGTGGGAATATCTACCTGGTTTTACAAGAAGTCGTTTCAAAGATACAAGATAATGGGATGAACATATGTTCATAAAAAATGTTAAAATCGATTTGTATGAGATAAGAACAAGAATTAATGTTATCCAGGATCCGGCGAAGGCAACTTCTACTAATCGCCCTTTTACCTCTTGTTTTTTTAATCATCCGCGGTTAAACAACCGGATCCTGTGCACGAGCAAAAGCCCTGTCAAGGCAGGCAGTACGAGGTTCATCAACCACAAGGTCAGGCTTGCAAAAATAATATTCTGATGATCATATCCGAACACTCCAAAAAAAAAGACTGCGGCCGTTTCCCTCACTCCCAGGTCCAGGAACGTCGGGATCACGGATTTTACGAAAAAAATAAACGCTACTCCTGTTAGCAGAATCCACCAGGGAAGAGAAATTCCGAATACGATCAGGATCAGGACAAACTGGAAACAGAAAACCACGTAACGTCCTAAAGACAGCAGCAACGCAAAATTCAACTCTGCAAAAGAATATTCTTTGATGATGTGAAAATAAGAGAGCATTTTCCGTAAAAACGGCCACCGCTCTAAAACCTTCAGTAGCTGTTTATGATAACCATACATCAGAATAAAGAATATATTGGCAAAGATGGTAATTCCGGTTATAAGCCTGTAATTGAGTTCTCCGGCCTGAACGACATAATAAAGATAAAGGATCAGAGCAATGGAACCGAAATAAAGGGTGATGTAAAACTGGCTTATCCGGCTTACAAAAACTGCTCCTATTCCTTTGGTCCTTTCCTGACCGGTAAGTGTCAGGATCCTGGCGGCATAGTCCCCCAGGCTGTGCGGGGTGATAAAGCCCATCGTTACACCAGACACGACCCCTTCCAATGCTTTCCAGAAGCTGATACGTTCTATTCTGCGGATAAGGTATTTCCATTTATATGCCTCCAGCGACCAGTTTACCGGAATCAGTAAAACCGATAGCACGATCAGCCATGAATGCACCTTCCAGCCCTTTAAAAATTCGGCCTGGTATACTTCATCCAGATGTTCATTTTTCTGCAGCATATACGCCAGCGAAAACGCCGCCACCAGAAAAATTAAACTTTTGAACCAGAAGGCTATATTCTTATTTTTCAGTTTTCCCAATCAATGTTCCGATCAAAATCTCCAAAAGTTATATTATTTTCCTTAATATATCTTATTTGGATAACTCTTTTAGAACGTTATTATTTGATTTAACTTGCCCTGGCAATGCATAAAAGTACTGTGAAAGAACCCGAACGGATCATTCTTGGCGTAGACCCAGGTACTACCATCATGGGGTATGGAATCATTCTGATCAAAAACAAGCAGATGAAACTGCTGCAATATGGAGTAATTCACCTGAGTAAATATTCCGACCATGCCATTAAGCTTAGTAAGATCTTCGAGCGGATCATCCAGATCATAGAAGAATTTCATCCTGACGAGATGGCCATTGAAGCTCCCTTTTTCGGTAAAAATGTTCAATCTATGTTAAAACTCGGAAGAGCACAGGGAGTAGCTATTGCCGCCGCCATTTCCAGAGAAATCCCGATTGTGGAATATGCTCCTAAAAAAGTAAAACAAGCCGTCACCGGCAATGGGAATGCTTCGAAAGAACAAGTGGCTGCCATGCTTGAGCGGTTACTTCATTTCAAAGGAGATCAACATTCCAAATTGCTGGATGCTACAGATGCACTGGGTGTGGCGGTCTGTCACTATTTTTTAAAAGGGGAAAACACAGCAAAATCCAAAGGCTGGGAAACTTTTCTGAAAGAAAACCCTGACAGGCTTAAATAATAATCCTGCGAAAAATTTCCGCAGGATTACCTAAAAAAACAAATAGATGTCCAGGATCAATTTCAGCAAGATCTTTCAATAATCTAACCGTTCATCCGGGACAAGTGATACACAAATTATCTTCTGTCGGATACCACGTTGTCAGAAAACTCTGCCGCCAGTTCATCGTCCAGTTTGTCAGCCCACCATTCCAGGTCTGAAATCGTAGTAGCCAGTTCGTCGTAATCGATGCCATTGATATCTCTTTCAAAAGTAGCATACACCTGATCACTGTTTGGCATCAGGGATAGCTTCAGTCCAAGATTAGTATCATTGATTTCAAGCAATCGCTTGTATACTTTCAGTTCATTGCCCGGAGTTACTTTCAGAATAGGAGAAAACACACGCAGATAATAACGTGAATACGTTCCCATATTTACTTCCTGAATAAATACTTCTATACGGGCAGAACCTTTATTCCAGTACCATGCTCTGCGCTGAGGATTGTACGTTTGTTCTTTCGTAAGCCCTACTTCCAGTACATACTGATCAATAAATGCTTCTGCCTGTTCTCTGGTGATTTGTGCCATAAAATTTCTTTTTAAAAGGTTTAGTAAAATAGATATTATTCAAAAACACCTTCCTCTTTTCCGAGGACATATGGTGAATCTCAAGTTAGAAAAAAATCAAGTAATTACTATTGCGTAAGCCGCCTAATTTGAGCATGTTTCTTTCAGAAAGACAGATTATATAACTCTTTCTGAAACGAAGGGCCTTCAGGCGCTTTTACAACTATTTTCACGAAGCAACTATTGTATTTTTCCGCCCAGAAGGTTTGAAAAAGGAATCGAAAATTTGTCGTTTTATGTTCTCCTCAATCGGATTTTTATTCGTTCCGTACTGCCGGCTATCTAATCATAAATGCCATTTTCTTCCGTCAGGATCAAAGGGCGTCCATCGGTCACGACAATGGTATGTTCATGCTGTACCGTATAGCCTCCCCGGTTTCCAACCAATGTCCAGCCATCCTTTTCAGTATTCGCCAACGTGGAATGGCTGGAGATAAAAGTTTCGATCGCTACGACAGAATTTTTCTTAAATCTGGTATAATTATACCGGTCATAATAATTGAGAATATCATGAGGTTCTTCGTGCAACCCTCTTCCGACCCCATGTCCTGCCAGGTTTTTAATTACCCTGTAACCTGCTTGTCTGGCTTCGGTTTCAATCAACTTTCCTATTTCGGAGAGACGAACTCCTCCTTTAATCCGATGAATAGCTTTCTGTAAAATCTGACGGGAAACATCTACTAACTGCTGATGATTGTGGGTATCTTCTCCCAACACAAACGAACCACCATTGTCCGCCCAAAAACCATCCAGTTCAGCTGAGACATCAATATTAATAAGATCTCCTTCTTTTAAAACTTTCTTCTCCGAAGGAATTCCATGAGCGATCTCTTGATTGATACTGATACAAGTCCATCCCGGAAAACCATAGGTCACACTGGGAGCCGACCTCGCTCCCAGTTGAGCGAGCAACGCTCCGCCAAAATCATCCAACTGACGGGTAGACATTCCGGGTTTAGCATAATTACGCATTTCCTTAAGCGTCACCGCTACGGCACTGCTCACTTTTTTCATCCCGACCAGCTCGGCTTCTGAGGTTATAGACATATCGTTTCTAAAATCGTATCTTTTGCAAAAATAAATGATTTTTCCGGCAAAGTCGATTAATTATCTCCATCCGGTAAAAAAGCAGCCTGTTTCAGTATCTAAAACAGGCTGCGGAAATTATTAAAAAGGCTCCTCACCGGATCAGGCCGCATTTTCCGGATGCTCCATCAGATAGCGGTCCAGCAGCACGATCAGAGAGTCGTAATATTCTTTTAATTTCTGGATCGTAACCTCCGGATATTTTTCATCCGGAATGGTGATCGTCATTTCATCCAGGTATTTGACCAGCTCAGGATATCGCTCTTTCATCAGGTTTGTCACCTGAAAGATCTTCTCGTTCCACTCCTTTTGCGTATTCTTATATTCTTCAAAAATCTTCTTGGATTCAGGGTCGGATTCATAAAGAGCCGGCCTTATTTCTTCACGGATATTTTCCGCCTCCCGGGCAATTTCTTTTTCTGATTTAGTGCTCTTTTTCATAATCCCTTCGTTTGGTACTTATACAAAGGAAAGGCTTTTGTTCTTTAGAATTCTTACAACAGTTTTTAGAAGTCTTGCAGTAATCACACCAAAGGCGGGCTATACCAGAAATGTTCTCCGGAGCCATCCCATATATAATGTGGGATATTCCCCGCCTTGCTTAAAAATGATCCGGAATTATAAAAAAGCACCGGAAATTCCAAACACTTACCCGGCATCTGTTTCTATGATCCGTACCAGCTCCTGGTACCAATCTTCGCCATACTTCCGGATCAAAGGGCCTTTCAAAAATTTATACAGTGGGACCCCTAATTCTTTTCCATGATGACAGGCTGCGTTACAAATATGCCAGCGGTCATAATTTAAGGCATCGTATTGTTCGTATCTGGTAATCCGGATAGGATACAAATGACAGGAGATCGGTTTTTGATAACTTATCTTCCCGTCCAGGTAGGCTTGTTCGATCCCGCATTTCAGCACTCCTTTTTTATCATAAATGGCATACGCGCATTCACGGTCTCCAATAGTGGGAGTGGAATAATCTTCTTCCCAGTCTTTGATATACAACCCCTGCTCTTCTATCGCTTTAATTCCTTCTTTGGAAAGATAGGGTTTTACTTTTTCATATATTTCCTCCAGCACAGGAAGTTCGTCCTCCTCCAGGGGAGCTCCCAGATCTCCTTCTACGCAACAAGCCCCTTTGCACCGTGTGAGCTCGCAGACAAAAAACTGATCTGCTATATCGTCGCTTATCGCTGTTTTTCCTATCGTTATCATTCTTTCCTTCTTTCTATCGTACTTATATTAATTCTCCGTGTGGAATTCTGCTTAGAAGTTAAACTGTACTCCCGGTCCGAAGACCACGAACATAGTATTACTTTTTAACAGGTAACCGACTCCCGCAAAAATGGGGAAACTGAATTTTTTCTCTTTTTTCACCGGGTACAGGGACCCCAATACAACTATCCCCAGGTCCTTATTGGCGGAATTGGCACTCAGGCTAAATGCATCTACAGCGATAAATCCTACTCCAATCGTATAAGGTTTCAGCCGGCCGATCCGCTGGGGATCATAGAAAGCAGCCTGGGCTATGACCGAAGTACTGATCCCCGTAAGATTTCCGACACCTTCTGTATTAAATTTTTTCACCAGCATTCCGGCAGGGAAAGATACCTGCAGATCAAACGCCCATTTTTTTTCTTTTATAAAAACAATTTTTTTGCTGTAAACAGAAGTCGTATACCGGGCTTCCTTATGTTTGATCACAATTTCAACACGAGACCAGGACTCCAGATCATAGGTTTTTTGTCCCAGAAAATCATTCAGATTGATGGCTGTTTTCCGGCAATCTTTGGTATCGTAAAACTTGGCACGCATCGAATTTTCTCCAGGACAGATCACCACATTATCTATTACCTGAAATTCTTTCATTTCATTCCGGGCATTAAATACCTTTACTTCCAGCACCAGATATTGTTTACCGTAATACTTCCCTGTTTGCTCGATTTGCTCCGGATGAAAGGAAATATTAACATCTTTGATCACCTCTTTATACAAAACCGGTTTATTGAATACCTGATCTGTAAGCTTGACCGAACGGCCTTCATAGTCAATACTGACAAAATCAAAATTACGCGGAATCTGGTGTTCCCGTACATACAGTTCATACGTACTGATACGTTTGTTTACATAGACAGGTACCTTTCGTTCGTGTATGTTTGGCGGTACCTTTACGAAAAAGAAGTTAACATTATCCGAGCGTCTGACGGTATCAGGCCGAACGGTACAACCTTCAAAATCAAGCAGCGCTTTTAACAAGCCAGATCCTTCTACTCTGAGCTCTACCTCTTCACCAGGATACACAGAAAGATTGGTTGTCCAATCCTCTCCTTCCCGCTGAAGACTTATTTTTTCCACTTTAGGTTTTTCAAATACATTGAAGTTCGTGATATACCGGGTCTCATTTCCATCCTTAATATACAAATATCCTTCTCCTGTCCGGTGCAGCGAATAAGTGCGTAGCAGACACAGAATTTTATTACTGTTGGCAACATACGACTGGGTATATAATTCTGCGATCAGCTTCCCTCCTCCTTCTGCTTTATCTTCAATACGATACAGTTGTTTCATATTAAAATTACGGCTATAATCGATCTGTATCTCTTCCATTCCCGAAGAAGCCAGATCCAGGAAATAATCGGTACGGCTGAAATTAATAAAGTTCAACCGGCTAGGTTTTATAATAAAGTTCAACGTAACCGGCTCCACATAATAACTAAGCTTATAATCTGCATCCAGGTATGGTTTGGCCGTTCTGAATTTCAGGTCCAACACTTTACTGCCTGTCTGCAAGGCTTCACCTGCAGGAGCAGCTTGTTA
>CAYTGJ010000089.1:7153-9746 GCA_964437245.1 uncultured Chitinophagaceae bacterium | reverse complement strand
TCAAGCTCGCGGCTGGTCTGCCATGCATCACTTACGGCAATATTTCCAAGATTACTCCCGGTCAAAGGAATGGTAACTTCTTCCCCGGAAAACAGTTCTGTAACCTCGTTCATCTTACTGACTGCGGTAGGGAAACAGGGGAATAATTTCAACTCACTGTTAAATTTTTCTCCGGCCTGATTTTCACAGGCAAATACCAGTCGGGGGAACTGTACATTCTCAAGGTCTGTGAACTCCAGTTTTGCTTTATAGAACCGGTTATTAAGCAACACCAACGAATCGATCATTTCAAAATCATCGGAAGGCAACAGTGCTACACTTTTCAATTCCGGTGAAGGGAAAATCGTGATCACATAAACTTTCTGCAAAAGATTGGCTTTGAAAAACAAGTAGGGTTCATTCTGATACATCAACATACTGCTATCGGTAGAGAAGATCATCGTATCACTCTGCACCGACACCACTCCCAGATCTTTTGACAAATCATTGTGCTGAGCTTGTACCCAAGGCGTTATGCTTATCAATAAAACCGTCAAAAAAACAATTATATTTTTGCCTTTCATCATGAGTCCAAATATAACGAAAAGTTTGATCAGATATAAGAATACCAGTGACTGCACACCACCAGAATACCGTTAAGAAACTTTCCGTCTGTCCTTCCCTGATTTTTAAGAGGCAAGATTCCGGATCCCAGATTCTTTCCCTAAATCGCTCCGTCCTCCGCTGAAGCTTTCCTTGCTTTCAGAACAAATTAATATGCTGTAACGGTTCCCGAGCGCTCCTATCTGGTATCCAGGACCAAGCCTCTGAGAACAGTATTTAAAACACATCCGGGAAAATCTAATGCTCATTTTTTTATGATATGAATGTATTCAAATATTTTTCAACAGATTAACGGTATTTCGTAAAATTCTGCCTGTTAAATAGTAAATTCGCAAGAAGTAGAAAAGTTGAAATAATGAGTTTTATTGATAGTCTGAACGATGTACAAAAAGAAGCGGTCCTGCAAACGGATGGGCCCGTTATGATCATAGCAGGAGCCGGTTCGGGCAAAACCCGTGTACTTACCTACCGCATCGCTCACCTCATGCAAAAAGGCGTAGATCCCTATAATATTCTTTCCCTCACGTTCACCAATAAGGCTGCCAAAGAAATGCGCGATCGTATTGAAAAGGTAGTTGGCTCGGAGGCCCGTAATCTCTGGATGGGAACTTTCCACTCCGTGTTTGCCCGGATCCTGCGCTCAGAAGCAGAAAAGCTGGGATACCCCAGCAATTTTACCATTTACGATACAGACGATTCCAAATCACTTATCAAACAGATCCTCAAAGAACTGAACCTGGACGATAAACTGTATAAGCCCAGCACGGTACTCGGCAGAATTTCCGCTGCCAAAAACAGGCTTATTTCCTGGCAAGAATACAACCGCAACGGTATTCTGATGGCGGAAGACGCAGAAGCGCTCCGGCCGGAAATAGGCAGAATCTATAAGCTTTACAGCGAGCGGTGCTATAAGTCCGGAGCAATGGATTTTGACGATCTTCTTTTTAATACCAGCATTTTGCTGAGAGACCATCTGGAGGTACTCAACAAATATCAAAACCGTTTCCGGTATGTGATGGTAGATGAGTTTCAGGATACCAACCTTTCTCAATACTATATCACCCGTAAACTGGCCGCACAAAACCGGAATATCTGTGTGGTAGGAGATGATGCCCAGAGTATTTATGCGTTTCGCGGTGCGGACATCCAGAATATCCTGAACTTCGAAAAAGATTATCCGGAACTGAAAGTATTCAAGCTGGAACAGAACTACCGTTCTACCCAGACCATTGTCCATGCGGCCAACGATGTGATCAGCCGTAACAAGGCACAGCTTAAAAAGAACGTATGGACTTCCAACGATGAAGGAAATCCTATTGAAGTGCTCAAAGCTACTTCTGACAATGAGGAAGGCCGCCTGGTCGCGACCTCTATCTTTGAGGAAAAGGTAAACAACCAACTCAAGAACAGTGACTTTGCCATCCTGTACCGTACCAATTCCCAATCAAGGCCGATTGAAGAAGCCTTGAGAAGAATGAATATCAAATACAAGATCGTAGGCGGGATGTCCTTCTACCAACGGAAGGAGATCAAAGACCTGATCGCCTATATCCGCTATACCATCAACCCGAACGATGAAGAAGCCCTTCGCCGGATCATCAATTACCCTAAACGGGGTATCGGAGATTCTACCGTAGCCAAGATCCTGGTGTTTGCGGAAGAACAAGGGGCTCCTGTCTGGGATGTACTTTCCAATATTCAGCACATTATGCCGGGAAGGGCTGCCACTCCGATTGAAGACTTCGTCAATAATATGAAAGTGTTCAGAAGAGCCGTCGAGACCAAAGATGCGTTTGAGGCCGTCAATGAAATAGCCAAAGGCTCCGGTATTCTCCGCGAATTATACGAAGACAAAACGATCGAAGGATTAAGCCGTTATGAAAACGTACAGGCACTCCTTAACGCAGTAAAAGCATTTGTAGACGATCCTGAAAAAGAGGAGAAGAGCCTGGGGGTATTCCTTCAGGAAGTTTCTCTGCTTACCGATTCG
>CAYTGJ010000089.1:3301-7143 GCA_964437245.1 uncultured Chitinophagaceae bacterium | reverse complement strand
GGACAACGATAAAGATAAGGATCAGGACAAAGTTACGCTGATGACGATCCACTCAGCCAAGGGACTTGAATTCAAACACGTTTTCGTAGTAGGACTGGAAGAAGATCTTTTTCCTTCCCAGATGATGCTCAGCAGCCGGGAAGACCTGGAAGAAGAGCGCCGTTTATTCTACGTGGCTGTGACCCGGGCCGAAACCGCCCTGACGTTCAGCTACGCTACGACCCGCTACCGTTTCGGAAAACTGAAATCCTGCGAACCCAGCCGTTTTCTGACCGAATTTAATCCGCGCTACCTGAAACTCAGCAATAAGATCCTGGTCTCCGAACCTGCTCCCTCCCAGCAAACTTCGGTAAATTATGCACGGCCACTTGCCAAAAATCTTATGCAACAACCTCTAAAACCGAAGACTTCTTATGTGGCTCCGGAAGATTTCAGGCCCAGCGATACTACTTACCTGAAAGCAGGAATGCGGGTGGAACATCCTAAATTTGGGTTCGGGATTGTGAAAAATATGGATGTTTCCGGCAATGACCGGAAAGCCACCATTGAGTTTAATGAAGTGGGTGAAAAAACACTTATTCTTAGTTTTGCCAAACTGAGGATACATGACTAATAGTACGGACCGTCAATGATCATCTAAAAATTACGAATTTATCCTATACACAAAATGAAAAAACTAATCTTTACCCTTTCCCTGGCAGCCCTTATGATAGGCTGTGTCAGCAAGAAAAAGTTCAACGACATGGCCATGAAAAAATCAAGGCTGGAAGCTGAAAAATCAAATTGTGAAGATACTCTGAAGCTAACCGAAGCAGAACGCAACAGGCTGAGAGATCAGGTAACACAATTGCTGAGCGACAACTCGAAAATGCAAAACGATACCACTCAAAAAGGAGCTGAATTAAAAAGGCTCAACAGAGATTATGAAGATCTGAGCAATTCGTTTGAAAAACTATTAAAGAAACATGACAAGCTGCAAAATTACAGCGCTGCCGAGGCAGACCGTCTTACGAAAGATCTGCTAAGACAGGAAAAAGACCTGCTGGACGCCACCCGAAAGGCCGAAGCTCTCCAGGCAAGTCTGCTGCAAAGAGAAGCCCGGGTAAAGGAACTCGAAAAAATCCTGAGTGATAAAGACAAAGCTGTAAACGATCTGAAAGCCAGCGTAAGCAAGGCACTGCTTTCTTTTAAAGATAAAGACCTTACCGTAAATGTAAAGAATGGTAAAGTATATGTATCCCTGGCAGAACAACTCCTGTTCAAATCTGGTTCTACCGATGTAGATCCTGCCGGAGCAGATGCGTTAAAAAAGCTGGCAGCCGTATTGAAAGAACAGAAGGACGTCAGTGTAATGGTAGAAGGTCATACCGACGATGTACCTGTAGCCAAAGGGACCAACGGGATGAAAGACAACTGGGACCTGAGTGTACTGCGTGCCACTTCCATTACCAGGATCCTGATCAACAACGGGGCAGAGCCTAAAAGCATTCTTCCTGCAGGAAGGGGCGAGAATGCTCCCGTAGCAGAGGGCAAAACTGCGGAAGCCAGAAAGAAAAACCGAAGAACCGAGATCATTCTGACTCCTAAACTGGATGAATTATTCAAAGTGCTGGAAAATAACTAGAAGCCGCTAAAAAATACAAGATACCCGATACAGGATTCCACAGATACGAATATTCTGTCGTAATTTCATAATCTCCTGTCAGTATCCAGATCTGGTATCTTGTATCAGGCCTCCAATTAATCAGGGATAGTCGATAGGAATTATTGTTCCACAACAAAGGCCGGAATAGTCAATACTGTTCCGGTCTTCATTTTTATCCCCACTTATTCTGGTAATCCCAGGCATACAATGATGCAATTAATTACGGTATCCGGTTAGCTTGATTTCCCTGACTGGTTCCCCTGATCAGGCAGGAACGTTGATACAGTTCTTGATCATTTCAAACGATTCATACTTTATCGGCTAGTGCGATCTTTCGAGGAATAGCCTGAGACCAAAGATTGTCTACCTGATTTACGTAGTATTTTTCCATTTTTTTAGTAGATCAGCAACAAAAAAAGAGACCTGCTTTCTTAAGGCAGGTCTCTTTTTAAAAGATTTTGGTGTAAGGAATCAGGCAAATTACGCGGCTAATTTCGTTTTGATACGGATGATGCGTACCCAATCCAATACTTTCATAACTGGGTAAGTAGGATCAAATTCATACCATTTTTTAGCAAAATTCGGGCTATCGGCATGCTTATGATGGTTGTTCTGGAATAGCTCCCCTCCCATCAAAATGTCTACTACCAGTGTATTTTTAGATTTGTCGTTGTTATCAAAGTTGGAATATCCCAGCTTATGGCCAAACCAGTTTACAATTGCTCCGTGTACAGGTCCCATCAGGAAATGGATCGGCAGCAATAGGTATAACCACCAGTATTCCGCAAATATGATGTAGAAAATAGCATATCCTGTTCCCCAGCCAATTCTGGATATCCAATTATCGCCCAGTTTCTCTACAAAATCCCAGGTAGGAATATCTTTGCTGAAACGCTCTTCCACTTTAGCATTTTTGTCCAGGAAGGAGTTATAAATTGCCTTGGTCTTCCACATCATCGTGAATACGTTGGAGTGGAAATGAGGAGAATGCGGGTCTTTTTCAGTATCGCTGTAAGCATGATGCATCCGGTGCAGAATAGCATAGGCACGCGGCGAAAGGAAAGAAGATCCTTGCGTAAGCCATGTAAAGATATAAAAGAATTTTTCCCAGAATTTGCTCATATCAAACATCTTATGGGCACTGTAGCGGTGTAGGAAAAATGTCTGACTGAATAGAGACAAATACCAATGCACGCCAAAGAAAATTAATACTGCTGCCACTTTTTAGTTATTTTGTTTAATTATTAATTTTTTCTCACTATCTCTACTAATTACATAGAATATAGTATATGCAATTTACGGAAATATTTTCATTTCTGTTATCCGATGTATTAAATTATATGAATATCAATAAATGATCTGGTATTCCTGTTTTAAGTATAAACATCAGGAAGATGAAAAAAGGTCCTTTTTTTTCGTTTTTCGACCACAATAGTTTTGTTTAACAAATAATTGTTTTATGTTTGCAGTCGATTTTGAGAAGGTCGCGTGGCCGAGTGGCTAGGCAGAGGTCTGCAAAACCTTGTACAGCAGTTCGAATCTGCTCGCGACCTCAAAATTTTTCCGGGAATTTAATGTTCCCTTTTTTCCCAAAAAGTATTTGCTGCCATTTTATATCCCCTGATAGGACTTATTAGGTGTTTCTGCCTCTATTTGACAGTACACTCCAGCATTTTTTCTCCTTCGAGAAATACCTCCAGTATATCCCCGATCTTCACCGGACCTACTCCGGGAGGAGTTCCGGTATAGATGATATCACCGTTTTTAAGGGTAATAAATTTTGATACATAGGCAATGATCGTATCAATTTTATGGATCATCATGGAAGTATTCCCTTCTTGCCTTACCTCTCCGTTAAGTTTCAGGGAAAATCCTATATTATTGATATCGGGGAACCCGGATTTTGCCACAAACCCTGACACCGGAGCGGAGCCGTTGAATCCTTTAGCCAACGCCCATGGAAGTCCCTTGGTCTGCGCCTGCTTCTGAAGATCACGGGCTGTAAAATCGATTCCCGTTCCTATCTCCTCGTAATATTTGTGCGCAAATTTTTCTTCGATATTTTTCCCTTCCCTTCCTATCCTGACCAGTAATTCTGCCTCATAATGTATTTCCTTGCTGAAATCAGGATAATAGAACGGAGCATTATTTTTCAGCAACGCTGTGTCGGGTTTGAAAAAGATCATAGGTTCCTCGG
>CAYTGJ010000089.1:0-3291 GCA_964437245.1 uncultured Chitinophagaceae bacterium | reverse complement strand
GGGAACAGTATTGTTCAGTTCCTTCACATGCTCGCCGTAATTCCGGCCAATACAAATAATTTTCATCGCTATTCCTTCTCTTCTTTCTTGACTTTATATTTTACTACAAAATCGGAGACCTGTTCTGCATCCTTCACAAGAAAATCTCCGATCCTTGTACGCCGCAGTGCACTCATATAGGCTCCGTTGCCCAAAGCCGCTCCGAAATCCCTTACCAGGCTGCGAATGTAGGTTCCTTTAGAACATACGACCCTAAACTTCACAACAGGCAATTGAATGTCTGTGATCTCAAATTCTGTAATGGTCACCTCCCTTGGCTTTACCTCTACCGACTCTCCTTTTCTGGCTTTTTTATACAAAGGGACTCCATCTACCTTGATGGCGGAATAAACCGGAGGAATCTGCTGTATATTGCCGATAAACGACCGGACATTGTCCCGGACCATTTGCGAAGTGATGGCCGAAATATCATATTCATGGTCTACGGCTGTTTCCAGGTCGCAGGAAGGAGTTGTCTTGCCCAGTACCAGTTCGCCTTCGTATTCTTTCTCCTGCCCCTGGTATTCCTCTATCTTTTTGGTCATCTTGCCGGTACAAAGAATCAACAAACCGGTAGCCAGAGGATCGAGAGTACCTGCATGTCCTACTTTCTTCACCCGGATCGTATTTCTTATTTTCCCGACCACGTCAAACGAGGTCCATTCCAGTGGTTTGTCAATTAATATTACAGCCCCCTCTTCAAAATTCATTTTATTCTTTGTTCAAAACCGGTCTTTTGACCAGCCATGTATTATTTCATTGTTTATATCAGCTACGGTTATCTTCCGATCGCATTTTTAAATTCCAGGATCAATACTCCTTTGTCATAAAGCAGAAGCATATTGGATTCTATTTTCCAGGAGTTGGCCTGTGCCAGCGCTTCCTGTAGCTTTTTTTCAAGCTCTGTCGTGGCTTCATCGCACACTCTTTTTCCAAGGGTCAGTCCAGAGAAAGAAATTACGGTATCACCCACTGCAAACTGCCCTCTAACGTAATTGCAGGTAGTGTATCCCGACACTTTGCTGTCCTTTTTGTCAATCGTGATAAACACCTTGCTTCCGGTGTGCTGCCGGGCCTTGCTTCCCCCGATACGGGAAAGGACCCAGGTACTGGTATCCGGAAATGTTTCTGCCATAGACAATTCCCGGCTAGCGCCGTCTTTTGCTTTCAGTGTTGTGGTCCCCAACATTCCCAACAGGAAAGCGAAGATCATGATCAGCTTTATTTTCATAGTTTATAAAATAAGTAATATCCTTTAAGTTATAATTTTTCAGGGATCAGTTCTTTGCGTATTTCCTCATATTGCAGAAGCCCTTTTTCTGTAAAGCATCCCATCAGAGGAATAAACATAAGCGAAAGATAGTAATTCAATTTTTCTTTTTCGGATCCATCCAGTATTATTTCTGCCCTGGACACCCAAAAATCGCCCAGCAGGAAGTGTACTTCTATGAGGTCTTTGTAATGCCCGTCTCTGACTTCCGGACGTATATATCCTCCGGAGACCAGGTATTGGATGGTTTTCGTAAACTCCAGCTTCCTGTACTCTACCAACTGCCGGTAATGGATCCGTATCCGGTCATTCCTTCGCATGATCCCCACAAAATCAAGCATCATGAACTTGTATTTATGAAGCAGGGAAAAGGCCACCCGGCCGGTCCTGTACAACCGCCACAAATCGATCTCCTCTACTGGCAGCCTGCTTATCTGTTCACTCAGCTCTGCTACCAGGTTTTCATACAATTTGAAAATAATTTCCTCCGTATTGGGAAAATGGTAGCAAAGATTGCCATGACTGATCCCTACTTCTTTCGCAATATGCCTCACGGTAACGGTATCCGTTCCGTGGATATTAAAAAGCGTTAACGCCTCTGCCAAGATCTTTTCCCGCGTGGTCATGCTGCAAAGTTAGAAATTTTAGACTCTACTCCTTTCCTAAAGTATCCGCTCCCTTTCTACAATTATTTTGTAAAACAATGACAATAAGTATATTATTCGAAATATTCAAAGGATTCGGATTCCCGGAAGGTAAAATAAAATTAGAACATTTGTTCCAAATTATCAAATTAGTACATTTGTACTAAAACAATTTAAAACTGCCATAAACGATCTTTAAAACGCATTATGAACGTACTTATTCTGGGAGGCGGCATCGGGGGATTGACCACAGCGATCGCACTCCGGCAGGCAGGGATCGCCTGTGAAATTTATGAAGCCGCCCCACAATTTAACCCGCTGGGTGCTGGCCTGTCGCTTGCCATCAATGCCATGAAAGCCCTCGACTATCTTGGGTTGGGCCCGCAAGTACAGGAAACAGGACACCGGTATCAAAAGGCTACTATTCTGGATACGAAAGGAAATGTACTGCAATCGCTCCGTACAAAAGCACTCGCCGATATTTTTGGGGCGGAAGCCGTGACCATCCACCGCCATTCCCTTCATACTCTTCTGGCACAACACCTTGGAGACACGCCTGTATTTTTTAACAAACGCTGTACTGGCTTCAAACGCTCCGGCAGTAATATCCATCTTACGTTTGCAGACGGATCAAGTGCCTCTGCCAGTTACCTGATCGCTGCCGATGGTATCCACTCAGTGATCCGGAAACAGTTACTGCCCGAAGCCATCGAACGGTTCAGCGGACAGACCTGCTGGAGAGGCGTATGTACACATGAGTTTTCCGGACTTGATGATACTACCTTAAGTGAAACCTGGGGAAAAGGATCGCGGTTCGGAATTGTTCCGCTCGGTCATCAACGCTTGTATTGGTTTGCTGTAAAAGATAATCCCCATGAAGAAACTCATTGGGCTTCCTTCTCTGCGGAGCAACTGGCAGAGATTTTTCAGGCCTATCATACTCCTGTTCAGGAGATCATTCTCAATACTCCGAAAGAGGCTGTTTTCTGGAATAACCTGACAGACCTGAAACCTATCCGGCAATTTGCCTTTGGCAACATCCTGCTGACCGGCGATGCGGCACATGCCACTACGCCCAACCTGGGCCAGGGTGCGTGTATGGCGATTGAAGATGCTGCTGTGCTAGGTGCTTTGTGTAAAACAAGGAAAGAGCTGCCTGAAATTTTCAGGGAGTTTGAACGTATCCGGCTCAAGCGTACGACAAGAATTGTAAAGGCTTCTTACTGGATGGGAAAGATCGCCCAGACTTCTGCGCCTCTGCTGACCGGTATACGAAACGGGCTGTTGCGGAAAGCCCCTTCGTCTGCGGATAATTCGCTGAGCCGTTTTCTGTTCGAC
>CAYTGJ010000088.1:0-18699 GCA_964437245.1 uncultured Chitinophagaceae bacterium | reverse complement strand
CCCACTACTACCACAGAGTCTTCTACCAGTGTAGTAGTGGGAGCGAATGCCTGGACTACTGTCAAGTTTGATTTCTCGTCTGCATTGGCCAGCGATGAAGGAGCCTTCCTCGATATATACATCGACCCGACCATCGCAAGAGGAGCAAATACCTATTATATCGATAATATCCGCTTTGCAGATCCTGAGCCGGAGATTAACGTGAGACAGAATACGACTACTATTCTGACAGGCGGAGCGTTTAATATGGGAACTGTAAATGTGGGAGAATCTTCTTCCATCATCTCCTTTACGATCCAAAACAATGGTACAGGGAACCTGACCCTTTCCGGTTCGCCTAGAATTCAGATCTCCGGTACGAATGCAGCGGATTTTGTGATTGATCAATCCATTACCACGGCTACGGTAGGACCGGTAAGCTCTACGATTTTCACAGTGACCTTTACTCCTGCTGCGGAAGGAGCTAAAACCGCTGTGATCTCAATTGCGAACAACGACTCTAATGAGAATCCTTATGTTATTAACCTGACGGGAACTGCCGTGGGAGTGCCTGAAATAGATATTAAACAGGGCGTTACAGCGATTGCCAACGCAGGGACGTATGATTTCGGTTCGGTGAATGTATCCACTTCTTCCGGAGCCACTGCGTTCACGATCGAAAACTTAGGTTCTACTACTCTGAACCTTACAGGAACACCAACCAGAGTAGTCTTGTCGGGAACAGATGCCAGCCAGTTTACGGTGGTGCAGCCGTCGGTATCTGCGATTGCGGTAGGAGGTACTACTACATTTACAGTAGCCTTTAATCCGACTTCCACAGGAACGAAAACTGCTACTTTGACGATCGCGAGCAATGATGCAGATGAACCTTCTTATGTGATTACTATTACTGGTACAGGTACAGTCGTTCCTCTTCCTGAAATTAATGTAACGGTGAGTGGATCAGATGTGCTGACGAGTACTACTCATAACATGGGAGCATTGATCAACGGTACTTCCGGTACAGCCGTTACGTTTGTGATCGAAAACCAGGGAACAGAAGTATTGAACCTTACCGGTACTCCTTCTGTAGTGGCCCTTTCCGGTACGAATGCCGCTGATTTTGTGTTGACACAACCTTCTTCATCTACTGTAGCAGCGGGAGGAAGTACAAGCTTTACCGTGACTTTTGCTCCTTCTGCGGTAGGAACACGTACTGCGGTGCTTACCATTGCAAATGATGATGCGAACGAGAATCCATACGTGATTAATCTGACGGGTAGCAGTACCGCTACTGCCGTTCCTGAGATCAACGTAACGGTGGAAGGATCAAATGTATTGACTGCTGCTTCTTATAATATGGGAAGTGTGGTGAACGGTACTTCGGGAACAGCTGTTACATTTGTGGTCGAAAACCAGGGAACAGAAGTATTGAACCTTACCGGTACTCCTTCTGTAGTGGTCCTTTCCGGTACGAATGCCGCTGATTTTGTGCTGACACAACCTTCTTCGTCTACTGTAGCAGCAGGAGGAAGTACAAGCTTTACCGTGACCTTTGCTCCTTCTGCGATAGGAACACGTACTGCAGTACTGACCATTGCCAACGATGACGACGATGAGAATCCGTATGTGATTAATCTGACAGCTACCGGTACGACTGCACCGGCTCCTGAAATCAATGTGCAGCAAAGTACTGCGAATTATCTGACAGGAAGTCTTTATACATTCGGAAACCAGGAAGTTACTACAAGCAGTTTCCCTGTGACCTTCACCATTTATAACACGGGTTCGGCTCCGCTGAATATCAGCAATGTAGTGCTTTCCGGAGCAGGCAGCGCTTCTTTCAGCCTGGATCAGTCTTCTATGGCGGCTACCGTGGCGGCAGGCAGCAGTACTACCATAAGCCTGACCTTTACTCCGTCTGCGGCAGGAACAGCAACGGCTGCTCTGGTGATCAGCAGTAACGATGACGATGAAGCGACTTATACGGTTAATCTTTCGGGAACCGGTACACTTGCTACTGGAATCAATGAGGCACTGGCTGCTTCTGCCAGATTATCTCCGAATCCGTTCAGCGAATCCTTTACACTGGAATTGGGAACTATGATCTCAGGACCGGTGGAAGTCAGAGTAAAAAATCTGTTGGGAGAAGACCTTCAACACTCATCTGTAAACGGAGCATCTGATCTGATGATCCTGATGCACAACAGTCCGGCAGGGGTGTATGTAGTAGAAATACAAACTACGCAGGGAAATATCGTAAAACGCATCATTAAACAATAAAAATGATCCGTTGGATTCTGTAAAAACAAAAAGGCTTGCTGGTACCGGCAAGCCTTTTTTATGGGCTCTGCCCGGATGTTGATTACTTAACCCCGTGAAAATCGCTTCTTTAAAACACAAAATGTATATTTGGCAGATAAGATTGATCGTATATGGATAATTCAAAGGCTGGAATATACCTGGATGCGTTGGAAGGAAAGGTGAAGAAGCTGGTTTCGGAACATCTGGTTCTGAAGCGGGAGCTATTGGCTTCTATGGAAGAAAACAGGAATTTATCCATCAACCTCCAAAACCTGGAAGACGAGATCCAAAACCTGAATTATAAAAGGGCCGATACCGGTTATGAAAAAGAAGCTCTGGAAGAAGAATTGGAGGTTTTGAAGTCTGAAAATAAAGGACTTATGGATGCTTTGAACAATGTACAGGAGCATATTAAAGATGTTCAGAACAAAAGCGAAGCCCTGATCCTTGAGTACGACCGCCTGAAAGAAGAAAATCAGACACTAGAGGTCCGCAGTAGGGAAGTAGAAGAGGCGTACGAACAACAAGTGGAATCCGTCAATGAGTATTTTAACAATCGTGACCAGTATGTTTTAGAGAGAGAATCTCTTAAAATTCAACTGGAAGCTTTTAAGAACAAGAACGATGAATTGAGGGAAAAACTCGAAAAGCAGGAAGAAGACCTTAAAAATTTTCATAATCAAGAAAAAAATAGTAAGATTGTAGAGTCAATAACAGAAGATAGTACAAATACAAATGAGTTGAAACTCAGAATAAATGAGTACATCAGGGAGATTGACAAATGTATATCACAATTAAGTGACTAGTAAAACCCGATAAAAGTATCCCCGATGGGAGAATTATCCATAAAAATCAGAATTGCAGACAGAGACTACCCGATGAGGGTAAGTGCTGATGATCAGGACAAGGTCAGACTTGCCGGAAAGCAAATAAACGACAAAATTAAAACGTTTAAAGAGCAATTTGGTGTGGAAGACAAACAGGATCTGCTTGCAATGGTGGCTTTTGATGCAGCAGTAGAGAAAGTAAATGCTACAGAACAGGAAATCTATAACACCTCAGAGACAATACTGCTGTCCAGAATAGCAGAACTCGATGCGTTGGTTTCTTCAGCTTTAACCGACTGATTTTCATATCACTTTATTCCCTATATACATTTATTGGACTCCGTTCTGTTGTTAATAGTATACCATTAACCACACACACCATGGACATATTATGGATAGTTATCGCCGGTCTGGCCGGTATTATCATTGGAGTAGTCATCGGCAGAGTAATGCTCCAGAAAATTTTGAAAAAATCAGAAGAGGATGCTAAAGAAAAGGCCCGTTTGATTATCAAAGAAGCAGAATTGAAGGGGGAAACCGTAAAAAACGACAAGATCCACGAAGCAAAAGAACGATACCTGAAATTAAAGGCGGATTTTGAAGAGGAAGTAAACAAGAAGAAAAACATCATCATCCAGAACGAGAACAAGATCAAGCAGAGAGAGCAGACGGTTTCCCGGCAAATCGAACAAAATACCCGCAAAGAGGCAGAACTGGAAAGTATGAAGGAAAACCTCGGTGCTCAACTGGAAATTGTTAATAAAAGAAAGGACGAAGCGGAAAAATTAAGACTCTCTCAGGTAGCCCAACTTGAAAAAATAGCCAACCTCTCTGCCGAGGATGCCAAAAACCAGTTGGTCGAAGCGCTGAAAGAAGAAGCACGTTCCAAAGCTTCTGCTCATATCAAAGACATTGTAGAAGAAGCGAAAATGACCGCTACCAAAGACGCCAAGAAGGTAGTGATCGAAACGCTTCAGAGAACAGCTACGGAACATGCCGTAGAAAACTGTGTCTCCATTTTCAACATCGAAAACGATGACATCAAAGGAAAGATCATCGGCCGGGAGGGAAGAAATATCCGTGCCTTGGAAGCAGCTACCGGTGTAGAGATCATTGTTGACGATACTCCGGAAGCGATCATCATTTCAGGATTTGATCCCGTACGCAGGGAAGTAGCAAGACTTTCCTTGCACAGACTCGTACAGGATGGAAGGATCCACCCGGCACGTATCGAAGAGATCGTAGCCAAAACCTTTAAAAATATCGAGGAAGAAATTATTGAAATAGGAGAAAAGACCGTCATTGATCTGGGGATACATGGATTGCATCCGGAACTGATCAAAATGGTAGGAAGAATGCGTTTCCGTTCTTCTTATGGTCAGAATCTCCTGCAGCACTCAAGGGAAGTGGCACGTCTGTGTGCTACTATGGCTTCCGAGCTGGGGCTGAATGCCAAGCTTGCCAAACGTGCAGGATTGCTTCACGATATAGGAAAAGTATCGCCGGATGAGCCGGAGCTTCCGCACGCTATTCTTGGAATGGAGCTGGCTAAAAAATATAAGGAAAATGCCGAGATCTGCAACGCCATAGGAGCTCACCACGATGAGATCGAGATGACGTCCATGATTTCGCCGATCGTACAGGTCTGCGATGCAATATCCGGAGCAAGACCGGGGGCAAGAAGGGAAGTAATGGAATCCTATATCAAACGATTGAAAGACCTGGAAATCCTGGCCATGTCGTTTGACGGAGTTACAAAATGCTATGCGATCCAGGCCGGACGGGAATTGCGTGTATTGGTAGACGCAGAAAATGTAACCGATGAGAAAGCCGGCATGCTTTCGTTCGAAATTTCCAAAAAAATAGAAAATGATATGCAATATCCAGGGCAGATCAAAGTCACGGTGATTCGTGAGATGCGTTCTGTAAGTTATGCAAAATAACCCTGTCATACCCCTATAAATATCAGGAGCCCCGGCAATGACCGGGGCTCTTTTTTTAGTACCTGTATCAAAAACAGCCTCTGAATACCAGATTCACTAAGAAAAATGAAAGTATATTCTTAAGCCTTGGGAAAGGGAAGCTACGATCAAATTTGTCTGAAATAAAAAAAACGCTATCCGGCTTTTTGTCTATTATTTTTGAGACAATTTCTTGTTACTTATCCTGAAGAAAACGGATTAATAGTATAGGAGAAAACAAACGGATTCTTATGATAGAAATGACAGATTCTCTATATGGTAATTTTACAATAGTTCCTTTCAAAGCCCTGGAAGTACCTTATCGTAGCCTGGAAAATCCTTTTACCGGAATCTATCTTGATTATTCGCGCTGTACAGGATTTGACGAAGAGCTTACCAATACGCCTTATGAATCGCTGAAGAAGCCATTCTCAGAGATATACCTTGATTATACATCTTTGAATACTCCCTATGAATCCTTAAAGACCGGCTATCAATCCATTGATTACTGATAGCACGATTCTATTCCCTTCATGATCTTTCCTGCCGGAGCCTATTCCTTTTTTGAATCTTTTCTTTATTTTGCAACGACAGACTAAACAACAGAAGGTGTTCGAACCAGGTAGCATGAGGTTTTTGTTTTTTATTTATGGGATATTGTACGGTACGCTTTCCTGGGCGCAGGAATCTCCTAAACCTACTTATACCTTTACTCCGAGAATGCATTATGGATTCATATGGAATTTTGCTCCGGAGGTGGCTCATCTTGCCAACCAGCATATGCCCGGCCTGGAGTTGAACGTTACCAAACAGACAAAAGGAAGTAAGGAATGGCAGCGGGAATATAAGTATCCTCAGGTTGGATATTCTCTGGCTTACTACGCTTTTGACCCTCAGAAACCGGTAGGGAATGCACTGGCCCTGTTCATGCATACGGGCAAGAATTTCTATAAAACCAGAAAGACAAGCCTGCAATGGCGAATAGGATACGGCTTTGCCTATGTAAACCGTACCTATGAGAAGGAAGATAATCTGAAAAACAATGTGATCTCCCAACGACTCAATTTCACCATTAACGGACAACTGAACTTCAATGCGCGAATTACCTCATCTGTGATGTTCAATATGGGGATCGGCCTTTTTCATATCTCCAACGGAGCACTTAAAAAACCTAATTTTGGGTTGAACCTTCCTTCTCTGCATGCAGGAGTAGGTGTGGACATTGTAAAGGGAGATGAGGAATACAGGAAAGACACAGTAGTCAGAATGAAACGAAAGACCTGTTTGCATCTCTCGCCCTTTATGGGATTGAAAGAAGTGTATCCTGTATACGGGCCAAAATATTTTCTGGGTGGAATGAATGCTTTGGTGGAAAGAAGAATAAACCGTAAAAGCGGATTACACGCAGGACTCGACCTATCATATGATCACTCAAAAAAATCAGAGATTGTGCAGGATACGATCGACGTCAGGAATATAGCTGTAAACAGAGCTCAGGCAGGTGTGATCATGGGGCATGAACTGTATATCCACCGAATATCGTTGCTTACACAGGTAGGGGTTTACCTGTACGACCCGACAAAGATCAATAAAAATATTTACCAGAAAGTAGGGTTGAAATACTACCTCACCGATAAGTTTTTTGTCAACATGACAATGAAGCTCCACCTGGGCGCAGCAGACTGGATCGAATGGGGAGGAGGGATACGGTTATGAAAGAGGAGAACCACTTACTGCCGGAAAGAATACCAGGTATAAGATCCTGACTAAGGAAATTAAAAGCAGAAGGTCTTAAAGAATGTTTTTGATCCCATCATCTTCCATCAATAGCAGGAATAATAATATCCTTTAGCTGGGATCCCGGATCTTGAGGCTCCTTAAGAAGGAACTGCAGGAGAAGTAACAGGTTGTTTCCCATAATTAGGAGTGGATCTTTTCTGAGCTTTGCAGGCACCTATGATAAGAACAGTAGTAACCAATAGTAGAACAGCAGTATTTTTCATAACTAATATTAAATAAGTTTATATAACTAAAGATAGTTAAGCATATAACAAATTACAACCTCTCAGCTCACTATTATCCATTCTCCCCAGGATCTCAAAGGTTCCGTCGGCATTTAGAGAAGTAAGATCTTGAATTTCAACGAAAGCACAGGAGTCTATATTGGCAAGGTCTATGATATTAAGAGCGCCTCTTCCCGCCAGACGGAGGTCAAACGGATCGGTTACCTGGCGGACCAGCATTTTCATCCAGGGCGGGCATTCAAAGAGGCCATCGGCAGTAGCATAGGCCTGGGAAAGCAGTTCAGTCATTCCGTATTCGGAATGTATCTGTTGGACCCCGAACTGTTTTTTGAGGTATTCATGCATCTCGTGTTTGATCATCTCCGCTCTGCGGCCTTTCATTCCGCCGGTTTCCATCACCAGTACATCGGAGAGATCAGGATGAAACTGCTCTGCCAGTTCCAGTAAAGCATAGGCTACCCCAAGAAGAAGTATTTTCTTGTTCTGCGCCCGGTATACCGGCAGTTGATGCAGGAATTGTTCGTAGTCAGTAGATATAAAAGAAGAAAGAGGAGAGCCGGATTCCCGGATCAGATGGTCGATCATATAGAGCAGGGAAGAATCCTGGTTTTCCTGGTAGGAAGGAAGCAGCGCCAGGAGTATATAATCCGAGACCGGTCCGTATTGCCGTGTGAAGATCTCCATGAAGGTACGTTCGTACAGCGATGGATCGGCCACGAAGTGCTTGCTTCGCAGCGATCTTTCGGTCGTGCCGCTGCTGTAAAAACAACGTTGAGGGGCTGATTTTCCCGTCAGGACCCGCTCGGTTTTATAAAAGGTGACAGGTAAAAAAGGAATTTCTGTGATCTTCGTGATCTTATCCGGTGTTTTTTTTACAGATTCGGCGTAGCGGGCATAAACCGGATTATTAGTATATTGATAATTAAATAGCTCCAGCGCTTTTTTATTAAAATTACTCTCGTTAATTTTATAAAGTTCATAAACGAAATTTTCCCGGAAATCCATCGTTAAAGTTAATAAAAAAGATACATATTGAATTCTATATTAAAATATATAATACCGCTCCTCGTCACATTTTTTTTGATCGAAAGCTGTAAGAAACTACCAAAATACGGGGAAGTTCCGGAAGTTGATTTCGGGGGATTTGAAGTATACCGTAACCGTTATAATCCTTTAAGTTTATCGTACGAAGACAGTGTGATCTTTAAGGTCAAATTTAAGGACGGTGACGGCGACCTGGGGATGGACGAAGAGGATAAGAAAAACGATACGCTTCCCAATTTTATCATGCAAACCTTTGTCAGAAGCAATGCTGTTTTCCTGGATTCTGTAGTGTATACAGGCCAGTTTCAGCCGCTTACGCTGAATGCAAAAGGCATAAAAGGCCCTATTGAGGGAGAACTTAGATATGTGCAGACTTTCTCTTACGCAGATTATGGAGTGCGTGATTCATTAAAGTTTTCAATCAGGATCAAAGACAGAGCCGGTAATTTTAGTAATACTGTGATGACGGATATACTTGTAGTACGAAATAATTAAAATACTCTTGAAAATAGATCTGGCAGAAATACGGAAGTTTGGAAATATTGAGATGCTCGCGAGGCAACTTGTAGAAGGATTCATTACAGGGCTTCATAAATCTCCTTACCACGGGTTTTCTGTAGAATTTGCCGAACACCGATTGTATAATGCAGGAGAAAGCACCCGTTACATTGATTGGAAAGTATTTGGCAAAACAGATAAGTTATTTACCAAACGGTACGAAGAAGAAACCAATCTCCGCTGTCAGATCCTGATCGATGTTTCTTCTTCGATGTATTATCCCGCAGAAAATAACGGAAAGATCACATTCAGCATATTTGCTACTGCCTGTCTGGCTTATCTGTTGCAAACCCAGCGAGATGCTGTGGGAATCACTACTTTTGGAGAAGACATTGAGCTTCAGAGTCCGGTAAAATCTACGCCGGGCCATGTACACTCCCTTTATCTCATGATGGAAAACCTGCTGAAGCAGCCTCCGAAAGAGAAAAAAACATCTGTGGCCTCTGTCATCCATAAAATAGCAGAGAAGATGAACAAACGTTCATTGATCATTGTGTTCAGCGACATGTTTGAAGGAGAAGAAAACAGTCAGGCTCTTTTTCAGGCGTTGCAACATCTGAAACATAATAAACACGAAGTTCTCCTGTTTCATGTCACGGACTCCCGTACAGAGGAAGAATTTGAATTTGATGACCGTCCTTATGAATTTATAGATATCGAAAACGGTGAAAAAGTAAAAGTACAACCTTCGGAGATCCGGGATTTTTATAAACAGAGCTATCAGAAAATGTTGCATGAACTTACCGTAAAATGCATGCAGTATAAGATCGATTTTATAGCCGCCGATATCAACAAAGGATTTGACCAGGTCCTGTCGGCCTATCTGATCAAACGTTCCAGAATGAAATAGCCCCTGTCGGGACAAATTATCTTAAGCAACTTTCCACTATCTTTTTCCTGGGTTCCGAATGTGGACTAAAAATCAGTAACATTCTTTTGAAATATTCGTTTTAATTCTATATTACCATCATTCATTAATTATTTTTAATAAATGGCTAAAGCGAAAAAAGAGAAAGAGAAAAAGATCTTTGTACTCGACACATCCGTAATTATATACGATCATAATTCGATCAACAGTTTTCAGGAACATGATGTAGCCATCCCTATTACCGTGCTGGAAGAGCTCGATAATTTTAAAAAGGGAAATGATATCAAAAATTTTGAGGCGCGCGAATTCATCCGTTTTCTTGACAGTATTTCAGGTAGCAACCTTTTGCAGGAATGGATTCCTTTGAATGGTCCGAGAAGCGGAAAGATGAAAGTCATCATGAATACGCATGGCGTAAAAGGAATCGACGCTGAACGGATCTTTGATGACCGCAAAGCTGATCATAAGATAATCAACGCAGCGATCAGTATACAGCATGAGTTTCCGGAAGCGAAGGTGATTCTGGTCACCAAAGACATCAACCTGCGGCTGAAAGCCAAATCGCTGAATGTAACCGCAGAAGATTATACTACCGGTAAAATCAAGGACGTAGACAATCTGTATACCGGAAGCACGATCATAGAAGACATGAAGGCGGAAGTCATTAATGAGATCTATGAAAAAGGGAATTGTGATACCTCTGTCATTCCGAAAGAAGAGCTTAGAAACAATCACTATTATATCCTGAAAGGTATGAAAAGTTCGGTGCTGGCGCATCATAGCTCTGCCGAACACCGGATCACACATGTAGAAAAGAGAGGTGTGTACGGGATCAAACCCCGGAATGCCGAACAGACTTTTGCCATCGATGCCATCCTGGACCCGGCTATTAAGCTTGTTTCCATACAGGGAGTAGCAGGTACAGGGAAAACACTTCTGGCACTTGCCAGTGCTTTGGAGCAGCGTAAGAATTTCAAACAGATCTATCTGGCACGTCCGATCGTGCCGCTTAGCAACAAGGATATAGGATATCTTCCCGGAGATATAAAATCAAAATTGAATCCATACATGGAACCCTTGTTTGACAACCTGAAATTTATTCAGAATCAGTTTCACGAAACCGATCAGGATTATCAGCGCATCACGGAGATGGTCAATAAGGAAAAACTGGTGATCACTCCGCTTGCCTATATACGCGGACGGAGTCTTTCCAATATTTTCTTCATTGTAGACGAAGCGCAGAACCTGACGCCACACGAAGTAAAGACGATTATTTCGCGTGCAGGAGAAAATACGAAGATCATTTTCACCGGAGATATTTATCAGATCGATACACCTTACCTGGATGCACAAAGTAATGGTTTGTCCTATATCATCGACAGGTTGAAAGATCATCCATTGTATTCGCATATTACTTTGCAGAAAGGAGAACGCTCCGAACTGGCGAATATGGCCAACGAATTGCTTTGATCTCTGTATAGAAAGATACAGTATAAAAAATCCCCTCCGGACAGAGGGGATTTTTTGTATAGGAAGATTCATTATTGTTCCGGATCCATAAAAGGATACCGGTAATCAGCGGGAGGATTCAACGTCTGTTTGACCGTTCTGGGACTTACCCACCGGAGCATATTAAAGATAGCTCCTGCTTTGTCGTTGGTTCCGGAAGCTCTTGCTCCGCCGAAAGGTTGTTGGTTTACTACCGCACCGGTAGGTTTGTCGTTGATGTAAAAATTGCCGGCAGCATGGAGTAGTTTTTTTTTCGCCAGTTCCAGGGCTTGCTGATCTTCGGAGAATACAGCACCTGTAAGTGCGTAGGGAGAAGTTTGATCCACCAGGCTCAGCGTTTGTTCGAAGTCCTTGTCCTGGTATACATAGATTGTCAGTACAGGCCCGAATATTTCTTCGCACATGGTCCGGTAGTCCGGAGTATAGGCGAGCAGGATCGTCGGTTCAATGAAATACCCGGATGACTTGTCTGAGTTCCCTCCCCATACGATCTCTGCGTCGGGGTCAGACTGTGCCTGCCGGATGTAGGTGGTTATTTTGTCAAAGGATTTTTCATCAATGACCGCATTTACAAAATTACTAAAGTCTTCTACCGGTCCGGTTTTGATCGTTTTGAGGTCCCTGATCAGTAATTCTTTCAGGGCCGGCCAGAGGCTTTCCGGGATGTAGGCACGCGAAGCGGCAGAACATTTCTGCCCCTGGTATTCAAAAGCTCCCCGCAACAGGGCGGTAGATAACTCCGGGAGCTTAGCTGATGGATGAGCAAGTACGAAATCTTTACCGCCGGTCTCACCTACGATTTTGGGAAACGATCTGTATACAGGTAAATTTTCTGCAATCGTTTTCCAGAGCTCACGGAATACACCGGTACTACCAGTGAAATGAAGTCCGGCAAATTCGGGATGTTTGAAGATCACTTCGCCGGCTACCGGACCGTCTACATAAATAAGGTTGATGACACCGGGAGGTAGTCCGGCTTCTGTAAATATTTCCATGAGTACCTGCGCAGAGTAGATCTGTGTGTAGGCAGGTTTCCATACCACAGTATTCCCGGCAAGTGCCGGGGCCGCCGGAAGATTTCCGGCAATCGCTGTAAAATTGAAAGGTGTAAGCGCAAAGACAAATCCTTCCAGCGGACGGTATTCCAGGCTGTTATGAATACCTTCGGGGGAAAAAGGTTGTATCTTATGAATGTCTTCCAGATATTGTACATTGAACCGGAGGAAATCGATCATCTCACAGGCAGCATCTATTTCAGCCTGGTAAACGTTTTTGGATTGCCCCAGCATGGTAGCTGCATTCAGCTTTGCCCGGTATTTTCCGGAGATCAGCGAAGCTGCTCTTAAAAATATGGTGCTTCGTTCTTCCAGGGAAGTTTCTGCCCATTGTGGTTTGGCCTCCAGAGCCGCCTGGATCGCGGAATACACATGTGAAGCATCTCCTTCGTTGAAGTAGCCCAGCAAATGCCGGTGATCGTGCGGAGGGGAGAGCTTCCTTTTGGCAGAAGTGAATATTTTTTGTCCGCCGATATACATCGGAATGTCGATGGTCTGGTTTCGTGCTTCCCGGATCGCTTCGGTCAGTGCTTTCCTTTCAGGAGAACCGGGAGAATAATTCAATACAGGTTCATTTGTTGTCGCCATAAATCATATGAATGTTCTCTGATGAATGTACAAAATATTCTCTGGAGAAATGAATAAATCATGTTAATAATTCCCGGTGGTCAGGTAAGGGAATATTTTCTGAAGTTTTTCCTCCGTAAGAGTTTTAATGTTCCGGAGCTGTTCCGGTGAATTGAAAGCTCCGTGTTGTGAGCGATAGCGGGAAATCCACCGGGCACTTTTTTTATCCAGGTAAGGATGGCCCTGGAAGGATTCTTCCTCAAGGGTGTTGATATTGATCTTGTCCGGAACGAATCCCGGGGCAATATAACTGCGGGTATTTAAAAGTTCTACTATCATACTGTCCAGGCCGTAGACCTCTTCGAGCTGCTGAAGATGAACGAATCCACCTAGCTTATTCCGGTATTTTATAATACGTGAAGCCAGCACCGGACCGATGCCTTTGAGTGATTCGAAATCGCTTGAATCAGCGGTGTTCAGGTCGAAGGAAGGCAGGGGAGAGGACGAGCGGAAAGAGCGCTGTGCCGGCTGCCGGGAAGCGACTGATGCAGTATTGAGACGGATATACGGAAACAGCTTCTGATACGTGTGTGCCGGTAATCCGTATATTTTCTGAAGATCCTCTTTTCGTTTGAAAACACCTCCTTTGTTGCGGAACTTTATGATTCTTTTTGAAACAGCAGCGGGTACACCTGCCAGGATCATAGCTTCTTCCGAAGAATGGTTAGGATCAAAGTAAGTATAAGATAATTGTGAAGGATGCTTAGAAGAATCCCGGGCAGCAATTGTTTCCGGAGACAAAGCATTCTCCAGCAGTGCTACCAGGCTGTCCAGGGTTTGCTGGTCTTCCTGAGAAGTATGTGGGAGGGAGGGAGGCCAGAGAGAGTTGGCCGCAGGAAGCAGAATTAAAAGGAGAAGTATAAGGCAGAGCAGGATAAATCCATTGGCTTCTTTGCGGCTCAGCTCAAAATACTGGGTAATAAAATGGGTCAGCTTTTTTTTCATGATAAAAAATGTTAAAAATATATACTAAAAATAAAACCTGGACAGGCAAAAATAAGTTGGGAAGATGCTTCCCTCACCGGCAGAATGTTCGGAGGGCATCAATTACTTTATCCTGATCTGATCGGGAAAGGCCGGGATAGAGTGGAAGTGACAAACACTCGGAGGCAATTTTCTCCGTCATCGGGAAATCGGTTGGTTGGAGGTTCAGATGCTGGTAAGCTTTTTGGCGGTAGGCAGGAACAGGATAATGGATCACTGTCTGGATGCCGTTCTCCGACAGGTGACGGATCAATTGTTCACGTTCTTTTATCCTGATCACATAGAGATGAAAAATATGCCGGAATGTTTTCTCGTAAGAAGGGACAGCAATCTGTTCTATCTCAGAAAGAGCCTGGGTATAATAATGGGCGAGCTGTATACGCTCTTCGTTCCATTGATCCAGGTAGTGTAATTTGAGTGAAAGAAGAGCTGCCTGAAGTTCGTCCAGCCGTGAATTGTATCCCTCCAGTTCGTGGTAATACTTGACCTCGGAACCGTAATTTCTTAAAAGAGCTGCTTTATGTGCCAGTTCAGGATCGTTGGTCGTGATCGCACCTCCGTCTCCCAGGGCTCCCAGGTTTTTTACCGGATAGAAGCTGGTAGCGCTTAAGTTCCCGAAGCTTCCGGTTTTCTGATCGCGGTATTCTGCTCCTACGGCCTGGGCATTGTCTTCGATGATAAAAAGCTGATGTTTTTCGGCCAGGTAGGAGAGTACATCCATCTGGCAGGGAAGTCCGTATAGGTGGACCGGGATAATGGCTTTGGTGCGGGAAGTGATCTTTTCTTCAATCCGGTCAGTATCTATGTTGTAGGTATTAAGATCCGGCTCTACGAATACAGGAGTAGCTCCCGTGGCTGTCACCGCCAGGATAGTGGCAATGAAGGTATTGGCGGGCACGATCACTTCGTCTCCTTTTTTTATATCAAGTGTCTGTAGCGCAATTTTGATTGCATCCAGGCCATTGCCGACTCCAATAGTATGACGGACACCGCAATAAGAGGAAAACTCCTTCTCAAATTTTTTCAATTTTTCTCCCAGAATGTACCAATTGGAATCATAGACGTCTTCCAGCACTTTTAATGCTTCTGAGCGTATCAGTTCGTGTTGGTGTTGAATGGAATAAAAAGGGATCATAGGCAGGAGCGTTCAGATAATTATTGTTCCATTTGTTTGATCATTACCTTAATCCCCTCTACAAAAGAATGAGGTGTGTATCCCAGCAGTGATTTCGCTTTGTCGATGATGAAACCGGTGCGGGGCGGACGCTTGGCCGGTTGGGTAAAGGTACTGGAGTCCGCTTTGTTGATGTACGATTTGTCCAGTTTGAAGAAGTCTGCGGTTTGGATGGCCATTTCATAAGGCGTGAGCATATCCGGTCCGGAGATGTTGAAAATGCCGGTAGCTTCTTTTTCCATGATGAGGAAGCAGCCCATGGCAAGGTCTTCGGCAAGGGTAGGAGTACGCCATTGATCGTCGACCACGTTGATCGTTTTTTTATCTTCCAGGCTTTTTTTGACCCAAAGAACAATGTTGCTGCGGCTCATGTCTTTTACAATGCCGTACACCAGTACCGTTCTGGCAATGGCCCAGCGGATCGTACTGGCCAGTACGATTTTTTCTGCGTCCAGCTTACTCTGTCCGTAAAAGCTGATTGGATTAGGACTGTCTTCTTCCGACAAAGGTCCCTTCGTGCCGTCGAAAATAAAATCAGTGGAAAGATGAATAAAGAAAGAATGGTGTTGGGTAGCTGCTTCTACCAGGTAGCGGGTAGCTGTCACGTTCAGCAGGGTACATCCTTCCTGGTCGGATTCACACTGGTCCACGTTGGTCATGGCCGCTGTGTGGATGATATAATCGGGTTTGAATTCTGCCAGTACTTTGTTGACTTCTTCCTGGTTCGTGATATCAAGTTCGGCATAGCGATAGGAACCATCGCACCCGAGCCGGTCAGCTCCGCGGGCAGTAGCGAGCAATTGATAGTTTTTATTCGGAGCGATCAGGGAAACCAGTTTTTGTCCCAATAATCCATTGGCTCCGGTGATTAATACTTTTTTCATAGTTTATACAGATTCAAGACTCCAGGAGCTGTAGTCTTAATTATAAAATTTCTCGCAGTTATATGTTTTGATGATCTTTTTTACTTTCATCTTTTGTGCTTTCACCGTCATAGTAATATTGGCCTGAGGACGATCTCTCATGTCTTTCGGCTGCTCGGCTATTTTGTCGATTACATCCAGGCCTTTGATCACCTGTCCGAATACGGTATAGCTTCCGTCCAGGAAAGGGGTACCGTTGGCATTATGGACAATGTAGAATTGTGAACCGCTGGAAGCTTTCTGCGGATTAACCTGGTCTCCCATGCGGGCCGCCGCAATCGCACCTTTTACGTGTTTCAGAGAAGGTACAAATTCGGCCGGCACGGTGTACGAAGGACCTCCTTGTCCGTCGTTGCCGGGAATAGAATCTTTGGAGTTAGGATCGCCTCCCTGGATCATAAAATCCTTGATGATCCGGTGAAAGGTAGTGCCGTCGTAGAATCCTTCGGACGCAAGCTTGATAAAATTGGCTTTATGTTTCGGCGTTGCTTCGTAGAGTAAGGCGGTCATTTCACCGAATCCGGTTTTGATCGTAATGACATAGTCGTCTTTGGGTAAGGTCTTTTTTCCCTGTGCCTGTAAGGAAAAACTCAGTGTGAGTAGGAATAGAAGGAGAGACAGCGATCTTGTTTTCATGGGATGATCTTAGTTTTTGTTTTTTTGTTGTTTAATATTTTCGAGGATATTGCCTGCGCCTTGTTTTAAAAGAAGCTCAGCAAGTTGTTGTCCCATTACAGAAGCCTGATCCGGCAGACCGGCCAGGGATTCTTCAAGTTTTTCTTTTCCGTCCAGGCTGATGATCCCGCCGCGTATAGAGAGGATTTCTTTCTGGTATTCTGCAAGTGCAAATAAAGGAACACTGCAACCTCCCTGCAATGTTTTCAGAAATGCCCTTTCGGCCAGCAGGCAGAATTCTGTGGAGGAATGGTTGGTAAGCTGGCGTATGAGTGCTTTTTTGGAAGCATCAAGTCCGGCAGAGGCTTCCAGCGCTATGGAACCTTGTCCTACAGCAGGTGTGAATTCTGTCAGCGGAAATATTTTTACAATTTTGTCATCGTATTCCATCCGGTGTACTCCTGCATAAGCAAGCAGCATTGCCTGAAATTGTCCTTCTTCCATTTTACGGAAACGGGTCTGAAGATTTCCTCTTGCGTCTACTATTTTGACGTGCGGATAATTTCTGGTGAGAATGGCCTTTCTTCTGGTGGAGGAACTTCCTACCACGATTTCCCGGCCGGAGGGAGCAAGGGAAAAGTTCGGATCAAAGCTTACCAGCACATCGTTGGGTCTTTCCCGTTCGGTAAATGCAATGAGCTCAAGTCCGGCATTCAGGTCAGAGGGCATATCTTTGGCACTGTGTACCGCAATATCAATTTCTCCGTCCAGCAGCTTTTCTTCCAGTTCTTCGGTAAACAAGCCTTTGGAACCTATTTCAGAAAGAGGTTGGTGTAAGATCTTATCTCCTTTGGTTTCTATGGTCAGGATCTCGGTATTCAATCCGCCTTTCCGGAGAAGAGATTCAATATGGTAGGCCTGCCATAAGGCAAGCTTGGATCCGCGTGTGCCGATTCGGATAGTATTGCTCATTTGAAAATAAGGAAGAAAGCGTTTTGGGCCTCTCCTCTACAAATATACCTTTATTGTTTTTTATTGAAAACAGAGGCAATAAAAAAAGACGCATCCATGAAGGTTATTTTTGCGTTTGCGTTTCGCTCTATATGGTAAAAAGTCTCGTTGAGCCGTTTACTTACGCTTTCGATCATTTCATCGGTCAGGGCTTTGGAGAAGCCTTCCACAAATTTCAGATCTTCGCTTTGCAGCCGTACCAATTGTTGTTGTGTATGCTTGTAAACAAGCGTTTCGCGGAGGATGTTAATGCCGTATTGCAACAATGTTTTCTGGGCTTCCCTTCCCTGAGCCGCAAATGCTTCAGACCATTGATTCAGCTCCAGCAGGTTGCTGCTTTTTCTGAACAGAATAAAGCAAAGCCTCATCCAGTCGCGAAACATGTCATGATTGTCTTCTGTAGGTTCTCCGGTCATGGAAATTCCCGCTTCCATGTTTCCGTCTGCCAGAAAGGCGATCCGGGAAGCTTGTTTTTCGTCGACCGAATAATTTTCCATCAGGTAATTTTTGATCTCTTCATCCGAAAATGGAGCGATCATTACTTTTTGGGTACGGGATTGTATGGTAGTCAGTAGTTTATCAATACTGTTGCTGACCATTAGGAAAACGGTTTTAGCCGGTGGCTCTTCCAGGATCTTCAGAATGGCATTGGCCCCTTCTGTTTTCATGAGTTCCGGAAGCCACACGATCATGATTTTGTATTCTCCTTCAAAAGATTTCAGCGCAAGCGTTTTGATGATGTTCTTACTATCCTCGGTATTGATAATGAGTTGTTTGTTTTCTGTGCCGATGGTCTCGCCCCAGTTGTGCAGGTTCGGGTAAGGGCAGGTAACGATGAAGTTTCTCCAGTCTTTCATGAATGCTGCACTCATCGGGTCTTTGGGAACAGCTTTGGTGGTATTGACCGGAAATACAAAATGAAGATCGGGGTGGATGAGTTTTCTGAATTTGGTACAGGATGCGCATGTCCCGCAGGAGTCGTCTTCCTGCCGGTCTTCACAGTTGATATACATCCCGTAGGCCAGTGCCAGTGCCATGTTTGCAGACCCCTCTCTGCCTGCAAATAGCTGGGCATGGGCAATATGACTTTGTTTCACCGAATTGATCAGTGTTTTTTTAACATCGTCCTGGCCTGGTATCTCTGCAAATAACATTTTGTGATCGGCTGTATTGGTAACTGGATAGGGTTAACTGCTCACTTTATGGATTCAACCTCCTGTTCATAAATATGGGTGA
>CAYTGJ010000087.1:15280-18904 GCA_964437245.1 uncultured Chitinophagaceae bacterium | reverse complement strand
GCCGCATACTTCATGTCCGGGACAATGAGCAATCGGCCATTTTCCGGGATATTACGGAGTTTCGCCGTATTCCTGAACTGCCTTCGGTTTCCGAACTGATCATTAAAAAAGAGGGCCGTTATTCGGAGGAATTTGTAAAACTATTGGAAACGTATTATTTAAATCTGTAACAGACTAAAATTTATCTCAAAAACCAGGAATCTGGTATCCAGTATCTGTTTTTGAGATAACTTCTAGATCTCTTCCAGCAATTCCATAATCGGCTCGAAGTAGGCGTAGGACCATCCTTCCGCGATGTTCTCGTAGGCTTCGTCCGGTATATTGGTATGGCGTACTTCTACAGATGTAGTGCTGCTTTTTTCCTTATGGAGAATAATGGTGACAATGGAAGCTTCCGTCTGGTCTCCGAAGTACCATTGCTGTACGATCTTCTTTTCCGGCTCGATTTCCAGATTTTTACCGGTGATATTTCCTTCATACAAGGAAAATTCTGTCCCGACCTGGTCGTTCATGACTACGTCGTCTCCTGTCCATAGTTCGATCATGTTCGGATTGACGAGTGCATTGTATACATCCTGCACAGAGGCTTGTATCTTGAAGTATTTTTTAAAATCTTTCATAAGGGGTAAAAACAGGGAAGGGAATAAAGGCGCAAAGAAAAGCAGGTGATTGATTCTGTTTGTTCTTTGGAGCTCTATTCCCTTCTCCCGGAATTATTATTTTTTCAGTGCAACTTTCAGATTTTCATCGATCGCTGCCAAAAATTCTTCCGTATACAGATAGTGCTCGCCGTGGTTCACTTTGTTTCCGTGAATACATACAGCAAGGTCTTTGGTCATTTTACCGCTTTCTACTGTAGCGATACAAACTTTTTCCAGCGTTTGGCAGAAGTTTACAAGCTCTGGGTTGCTGTCCAGTTTACCTCTGAACTCCAGTCCTCTTGTCCAGGCGAAGATCGAAGCAATTGGGTTGGTAGAAGTCGGTTTTCCAGCCTGGTGGTCTCTGTAGTGACGGGTCACAGTACCGTGTGCTGCTTCCGCCTCCATTGTTTTACCATCTGGCGTAACCAGTACAGAAGTCATCAGTCCCAGAGAACCGAATCCTTGCGCTACGGTATCGGATTGTACGTCGCCGTCATAGTTTTTACAAGCCCATACGAAGTTACCATTCCATTTCAGGGCAGAAGCTACCATGTCATCGATCAGTCTGTGTTCGTATACAATTCCTTTTTCAGCGAATTTAGCTTTGTAATCGCTCTGGTAGATCTCTTCGAAGATGTCTTTGAAGCGTCCGTCGTATTTTTTTAGGATCGTGTTTTTGGTAGACAGGTAAAGCGGCCATCCTTTGGCAAGTGCTGTATTGAAGCAGGAATGTGCGAAGCCTCTGATCGATTCGTCTGTATTGTACATTCCCAATGCTACTCCAGCTCCTTTGAAAGAATATATTTCATGCTCGATCACTTGTCCGTCTTCGCCTTCAAATTTGATTTTCAGCTTTCCTTTTCCGGGAACTACAAAATCAGTAGCTCTGTACTGATCGCCGAATGCGTGACGGCCTACCACGATAGGGGCGGTCCAGTTTGGCACCAGTCTAGGTACATTCTGACATACGATCGGCTCACGGAATACGGTTCCGTCCAGGATGTTACGGATCGTTCCGTTTGGAGACTTCCACATTTGCTTCAGATTGAATTCTTTCACACGTGCTTCGTCCGGAGTGATGGTAGCGCATTTGATCCCTACGCTGTATTTTTTGATGGCTTCCGCTGCATCGATCGTTACCTGATCGTTGGTGGCGTCGCGGTGTTCCATTCCAAGGTCATAATATTTAATATCCAGGTCCAGGTATGGAAGGATTAGTTTGTCTTTTATAAATTTCCAGATGATCCTGGTCATCTCATCTCCATCCAGTTCTACAACAGGATTGGCTACCTTAATTTTACTCATTTGATTTCAGATGATTTAATAGTTATTATTTAAATATTGCACTATACAAATATAGATTTCAATATTAGTCATATTGGGACTAATAATCAACGTTTTTTTAGGGAAGAATGGTAAAAAAACATTCGAAATAGAGGATTTTCATCGCATACCGGTATTATTTCGCAGGAATGGTCTGCAAAATCTTGGGAATGTGATATCGTCGTGGAGGAGGAGTGGGGTTTGCTGAAAAAACACCGCATCCAAAACAGGTGGTCTTGTTTTGGATGCGGTGCCGGAATGCTATTGAGACAGCAGGTTAATAACCAAATAGTTCTTCTATTTTCATTTCGGTTACTTTTCCATATTTCTCAAGCTCTTTCAGATTGATCTTATCCTTTGAACCTATTATAAGGATAGCCTTGGGTTTGTTTTTGATATACGTTTCCTGGAATTTTTTGATGTTGTCAAAACTAAATCCCTTCACTTGTGTATAGATGTCCTTACGGATGTCATAATCCAGTCCGAGTCGCCTGGAAGCTTCGTAATTTTGCAATACTCCGGCTTTGGTAATCCTGGTAGTGCTGATGCTTTCGATCAGGGATTTTTTAGAAGTTTCAAATAATACTTCGGATTTAGGCATCTGGTCTAAAAGCTCGCTCAGGCCGTCAATGGCTTCCTGGGCTTTGTCGGCTTGTGTACCGATGTAAGAGGAAATATAATTAGGATCTTCCTTGCGGGCGGCAGATTCGTACCGGGATCGTACTGAATAAGCGAGGGCTCTTGATTCACGCATTTCCTGGAAAACAAGGGAACCCATGCTCCCACCGAAATATTCGTTGAACATTGCGGTGACCGGAAGGATCGATTTGTCGAAGTTGATGGATCTGCTCAGGAAGATAATTTCGGCCTGTACCATGTCGTAGTCTACAAAATAGACCTGGGTCTCGTTGATCTCTTTAGGAGTGAAGACTTTTCCGGAGGATACAGAGGCCGAAAAATCATGCGGTTTCCGGTGAATGGTCTGGATCGTAGCAATGACGTTTTCTTTTTTCTGTGGTCCGTAATACAGTGCGGTATGCTGTGAGGATTTGAGCGACTTGATGAGGAATATCAATTCCGCAGATGTGACTGATTTTAATTGTTCTTCCGGGATAAAGTATTTGAAAGGGTTGTCGCATCCATATTTTACATAGTTGACCAACCCATTGCGTAGAATAACGTCTTTGTTCAGCTTGTAGTCATTTCGTTGTTTCAGAATATCTGCTACAAGATTTTTGAGTGCTTCTTCGTCTGTTTTTGGGTTGTTCAGCAGACTTTCCAGTAGTGTCAGGGCTTTTTCAAAATTTTCGTTCAGGCCGGAAAGACTTACGGTAATCCGGTCGCCGGCGGCAGATACTGCATAATTGCAGCCCAGTTTGAAAAATTCTTTTTTCAGTGCTTCTGCAGAATATTCAGAGGTCCCCAGGTAATCGAGGTAGCGGGCGGCAAAATTGTATTTGGGGTCAAGATAGCCTTTGGTTTCCCATACGAATGAAATGCTGAACAGGCTGTTTTCTGTGTTTTGCTTGTACAACAGATCCGGGCTGTTTTTAAAATAAGTGATGCTAAGATCTTTTGTATAATCCAGGAATACAGGTTTGATCTCTTCCGAATGTTTTGCGGTAAGCAAGGTATAGAAAGAAGATTGTTTGTCGCGGTT
>CAYTGJ010000087.1:0-15270 GCA_964437245.1 uncultured Chitinophagaceae bacterium | reverse complement strand
TTCAGTTCCACCGCTGAGATCTTAGGCTTTGGCACTTTTTGGATGGTGGTATCGGTCCCTTTGCGTTTATAGATCACGACATAGTTGTTGGAGAAATTGTCGGAAGCGAATTTCATGATGTCTTGTTTTGTAAGACTTTGCAAAACGTCGATTTCCATCAGGTATTCGTTCCATTTTTTACCGGAGATAAAGGCATCTACAAATGCATCGGCACGGGCACGGTTGCTTTCGTATTCTTTCATTTTCGCCGTTTTATAATCGTTGATGACGGCATTGGGGAGCCAGTCGTCAAATTTTCCTTTTTTAATGGAATCCAATTGGTTTAATAAAAGCTGGGTCACATTCTCCAATGCTTGTCCCTGGCGGGGTTTGCCACTCAGGGCAAAAACGGCGTAATCGTTGAATGCCATATCGTAGGCATATCCACCGATCAGTTTCTGTTGCTGATTAAGGTTCAGGTCGATCAATCCCGCCTGTCCGTTGGTGAGCAGCATGGCGATCATTTTGAGGTAATACGGATCACGGGAAGCGATGGTCTGTCCGTTGGGACTAGTGGTCTTTGTGTTAAAACGGAAGGCCACCGAAACGTTTTCGGCATCCGGTCCATATACATCCTTTATAAGCGGAGCGGTGATCGGTTTTTCTATCCCGGGGGTATAGGCGGGAACATTCCCTGATTTTAGTTTGCTGAAATAGCGTTCCAGGAGACGGATGGTTTTGTCATAGTTCAGGTCCCCGCTCATACAGATGGCCATGTTGTTGGCCACGTAGTAGGTTTCGAAATATTTTTTTATTTCAGTGATTGAAGGGTTTTTAAGATGTTCTACCGTCCCGATGGTGGTTTGGGTACCATACGTATTGTTTTGGAAAAGAGAAGCCATCATGAGTTCCCATACTTTGCGACGGTCCTGGTCCATGCCTTTGTTCTTCTCTTCGTATACGGCTTCCAGTTCGGTATGGAAGAGTCTTGGGACCACTTCTCCGAACCGCTCGGCTTCGATCTCTGCCCATTTTGCGATCTGGTTGGAGGGGATGTCGTTTACATAAACTGTTTGCTCGAGGAACGTATAAGCGTTTGTTCCTTCTGCTCCGATCGTACTCATTAATTTATCGTATTCGTTGGCAATAGAATAGGAAGAGGCAATGATCGAGAGGCTGTCGATCTGCTGGTAGATTTGTTCACGCAGCAGTGCATCCGTTGTTTTGCGATAGGTCTCGTAAAGTGTTTCGATTTTCTCAAGGTATACTCTTTCTTTGGGCCAGTCCTGGGTCCCGATTTTGGAAGTACCTTTAAATAAGATGTGCTCCAGGTAATGGGCCAGCCCTGTGGCCTGGGCGGGATCGTTTTTGCTGCCTGCACGGACTGCTATGTAAGTTTGGATCCGTGGAGCGTCTTTGTAGGAGGAAAGGTATACCGTAAGGCCATTGCTGAGGGTATAAATGCGTGCTCCCAGCGGGTCGTTGGTATATTCTACATAGGGAATTCCGTTGGTAGCGAGTGAGGTTGCCTTGTATTTTTCGCCCTGCCCGAATGCCTGGACAAACAGAAGGGATAAAAAGAAAGGAAGTGTAATTTTAAAAAAGGTATTCATGGTACGTAAATTGAATTAATAATATTTTTATACAGTGATGAGTGTTCTGTTTTGTTATTAGTTTAAAAACGTTTTTACACCGGTTTCAATATATGAATGGTGAATTTTATCTAAATTAAAATTCATAAGTGATAACTCAAAATTCTTTTTTAATAGTCCATATCCAGTCCGAGCCTTTTCCTCAGATCGGTTACGATCGGATATTTGTCTAAGATAAAGTTAAGTTTGTCGTTGTCGGTATAGATTTTTCGTTCTGTTTTCTGCTCCATTACCGATGTTTCGATGAGGATCAGTGAATTGTTGAGGCTTTTGCGAAGAAAAGCGAGCAGGTCCGGTTTGAAATCGCTTAGCTGATCGATCTGTACGGCATTGTCGAGGTATAATTTAATGGTGTAGTCTTCTTCCAGTTTCAGCTCCCGGTTGGCCATGATGATGTATTCACTGGTTCTTCCTTCGTTTTTGAATTTTTCAGCAAAACTATTCCAGCATTGTACCAGCTCCTGCAGTGAAAAAGCCTGGTTAACTCTGCTTCCGGTTTCAGGAGTTGTAGTGGTCTCTTCTTTGGCTTGCTCTTTGGGGGGATTTTTGAGTGTTGTCAGAGAAGGCAGCTTAATACCAGTGGTTTTCAGCTCTGTTTTTTCCAGTTTTGGAAGAGGGGTAGTCGTTTGCTGATTATTGGTAGGAGGAAGGGTGGCCGTGATTTTCAGCGTACTGCTGGTCTCGGGAGCTGTTGGGGCTCCGGAGGTTTCTACGCCACTACTTTTTTTTTTACCTCTCCCGAGGTAATGGCCTGAGCCAGTTGGATGGCTTCCGTCAGATAGGCGATCTTCAATAAGGCTAGCTCCACGAGCAGTCGTGGATTTTTACTGCCTTTGTAATGCATGTCAGTCTGGTTGATAATGTTCAGGGCCGACATGATAAAGCCTACCTGAATTTCTCCCGCCTGAGCCTGATATTTTTTCTGTACTTCTTCGGCCACTTCCATCAGCTTGATGGTAGCGGGATCTTTGCTGACCAGCAGGTTCCGGAAGTGTTCTCCCAGGCCTACGATAAAATTATGTCCATCGAATCCTTTGCGCAGAATTTCGTCGAAAGTCAGGAGTACATTGGTCTGGTCCTTTTTGTACAGGAGATCAGACATTTTGAAGTAATAATCATAATCAAGGATGTGCAGGTTTTCTGCGGCAGCCTTATAGGTTACGTTGTTGCCACAGAACGTGACGATCATGTCAAACATGGAAAGGGCGTCACGCAGTCCTCCGTCGGCTTTTTGAGCGATCAGGTGCAGCGCAGCGGCTTCTACAGTCACTTCTTCCTTTTGGGCAATGGAAGAGAGGTGATCGGCAATATCTTTTACCTGTATCCTGTTGAAGTCAAAGATCTGACAGCGGGACAGGATGGTAGGGAGGATTTTGTGTTTTTCGGTAGTGGCCAGGATAAACTTGGCATAGGCCGGCGGTTCTTCCAGTGTTTTCAGGAATGCATTGAAGGCGGCTGCCGAAAGCATGTGCACCTCATCTATGATATAGACCTTGTATTTGCCTGTCTGAGGAGGAATCCTTACCTGGTCTACCAGGTTCCGGATGTCGTCTACAGAGTTATTGGAAGCGGCATCGAGCTCGAAAATGTTGAACGAAGCACTTTGATTGAAGCTTACACACGAGGCACATTCGTTGCAAGGTTCTGTATCAGGAGTCAGGTTCAGGCAGTTAATGGCCTTGGCCAGGATCCGCGCATTGGTGGTTTTTCCTACTCCCCTGGGACCGCAGAACAGAAATGCCTGGGCCACATGGTTGTTTTTAATGGCGTTTTTCAGCGTGGTCGTAATATGCGACTGTCCTACTACACTTTCAAAGGTAGAAGGGCGGTATTTACGGGCTGAAACAACGAAATTTTCCATTTCTGCTAAGTTACTTAAACCTTATTAATCCTGGGACAATTTTTTAGGAATAGTTATCCATATTTAATTTTACTGTTGTGGGATAAGATTTTAAGATTCTGTTTATTAGTTATTTAGGTTGAAGACGAAGTTGCCGGATAATTTGTAGGTGAAGATATTCCGGGTAACGATCGGCCGGGAGTCGTAGGTGGAGATAAAGCTGGTGGACAGGGAAAGTTTTTTGGTCACTTTGAAAACGAACTGAATATCAGAAATTAACCTGGGAAAATTAAACTTGTCAAACCGAGCCTGGTAATAAATGCTGGAAAACAGGGTGATTTTTTCGTGCAGCAGTGCTTTCAGGTAGAAATTGCTTGTACTTTTGGCAAACTGAGTGTGTGCCCTGGTGCTGTCATTTTCCTGAGGATAGTGCAGAACGGCCCCTTGCCAGTATTCGTCTTCGTACATAAGGCCTGTGCTGGCAGTGATGTTCAGGCGTTTGTTGTTCTTGTTCCGGTGCAACAGATTGAACCGGAAGCTGAGTCCGTATAAATTCCGGCTGGTCAGTCCTCGTCCTCTATCGTACTGGAATTGGAGAAAGGGTTCGTAGGTGACAAAATGCCTCCGGAGCAGGTTGAGCCGCCAGTGGGTGTACCCTTCGCTGATAAACGAAAATTTATTGACCTGCTGCAGGTCACAGTAGTTGATGGTCATGTAGCTGTGTTTTTTGGACAGGTAGACGAGGTTCAGGAAGGCACTGAAATCGTTGACGGTATTTTGCTGCCTTTTGGAGGAATAGCCGAGTCCGGTATTTCCCATCCACATGTTGGCGGTGTCTTTATCAAGCCTGAACTTTTCGATGTTGGCGATTTGGGCGGAGGAGGCTAGCGGAACCAGGAGGACTAGAAAGATTGTTGTACGGAGTAAAGCAGGGTGAGGCATTTATGGTAGTTTTTACTATATTTGTGGCCCCAAAGTTAAGGGATTAATTTAGGATTCCCTTTTCGGCTTTGGACTTTAAAAACAACGATTACATGGGGCTGACCGGAATTGACAGCATGTGTAAAAGTGTGTAAGCATGTCGGGTGTTGTGAGTATTACCCGTAAATAAAACTTTCACAACAATAATTGGCGAAGAGCAATCTTATGCCCTTGCTGCTTAATCTAGGTATTACGCAAATGCAAGCATCTCTCGGTTCCCCGTTTCCCGGAACTGATATAGAGGTGTCGTAAGGGAAACTGGTTTTAGCGTATGGTATTGTCGTTAGAACGAGAACCTAATACCTAAGGTGTACGTTGAGTGTCTTTGTTCTGCGTACATCCGACAATAAACAAAGAATAAGCATGTAGAAAGCCCATTATTTATCTTGTCTGGACCAGGGTTCGAATCCCTGCAGCTCCACTTGTCAGTGAACAGAAAACAGGAACAGGAAACAGGTAAGGGGAAGGTATTAACTATTACTCCTTGATCCCTGTTTCCTGTTCCTGTTGCTGTTCACTGTTATTTTTTATTTTTACTATTAAAACCATTTTTATGTTATTCTACGAAACTTTAACCGTATATCAGAAATCATTTGCCGTCAATAAAAAGATTTATCAATATCTTAAGAGGAATAGAGAGATTCCTGCTTATGTGAAGAATCAACTAGGCCGTTCCTCTCTTAGTGTGATGCTTAATATTGCAGAAGGAACTGCAAAGACAAGTTCGAAAGACAGGAGAAATTTTTATACTATTGCACGAGGCTCTACCTTTGAAAGTGCGGCGATCATTAAATTTTTGGTTTCGGAAAACGAAATAGCAGAAGAGAAGGCCGAAGAGTACTATAAATCCTTTGAGGAGATTTCAAAAATTCTTTTTGCGATGATCCGGAAACTGACGTAAATGTAATTAATCCTGTTGGCGCCAGCGTATTGCTTGTGCCTACTATATCATAGCCCTCTGGGCGGTCTTACTAAAACGAAACGAAAGTAGAAGATACGAAATATTTAAAAGAATGACTGAGATAGTTTTTCGAGGTGAAATGTAAGAATACTATCTTCTGCCAGACATGATTCACCATCCAGAGGATTACAAAATAAAAGGTACAAGTTATAGACTTGCACCAGCGAAGGAAGCCTATTAACTTTGTTTTGATAGATCATTTGATTTTGACCTTCCTATTTTTTATTTTGTATCACTATTTTTAAACAATAAAAAACTTTAACCCCAGGCCTTTATTTTTTACGCAACAAATGTGTATTTATGATTTTTTATCCTCAAAAGCTTACCGACAATAAAATCACTTCTCCGGCAAATGAGGATCCGAAGGGCCTAAAGAAAAATGTAACTACAGCTTTTGTAGACAACCGTCCGGAAGCTATTGCGCAAAGAAAATTCCAGCAGCTGGTAAATGACAGTGCTCTATCTGAAAAAACAGTCCGGCTACAAGGATTGTCCAACGAAGTTGTACGGCAATTGCCTGCTAAAACAATTGCACAGGGAGTATTCCTGGCACTTGATACAGGGTTGGCACTGGAGTTTAAGCAAAAACATTCCAAACTTATAAATAGCATAAACGAAAAAATCGCCGTCTTTTTAAAAAACAAAGCATTACAAAATACATGGTTGGAAGGTTTTCCGGAAGCATTAAAACTTGACTGGATCAGTTATCTGCTCAACCAAGATGAAAGTACACAACAACAATCTGTGATCGCGCTGTGTACAGGACTTGCCGGTATTCCCTTTGATCCGTTAAAACCTCCACCCTACACCATAGATACCTTGCGAGTACTGATGAAGATGAAAACGGATCTGCTTCCTGATCCTTCTTCTACCAAGGTGTCTCCTATTGATGTAGTAACGGAAATCTACGAGCTGGTAATCGTAGATATTAAAGGTAAAGAGATAAAGCGGGAGAAAATGGTGTCTCCTATTTTTAGAAAAATAACCAATAATAAATTTTGCTTTATTAAAGTACAATTGCCCGAATCGACTACAGAAGATACTTTCAAAAAGATCATTACTTTCCAGAATAAAAATTACCGGATCGACATGTTGGCAGGCTCTTCTTTGAAATCAACAATAAACAGCCAAGGATCGGTTTATGGTGTAGAAGTTGAAAGTGTGGGTCTTCTGAAAAATTTTTTAGGTTTTGAAGAATCTTCCTACTATGCACAAAGAGCACTGTTCCCTTTAGTCGTTGGCGGAGTAGACGGACAAATAAGAGGGCGCACACTTCCTGTGGGTGACAAGGATGAGAAAACATTCTATCTGAAAAACGGTACTCCTATACAGATCGAAGATGGGTGGGGATATATAGTCCAAAGCCTGGCAGATAAAATGCAGGAAGGTGGGTTAAGCAGAGAAAAAAGGACCCCTAGTGAAGAATCCGGGCGAGCCAGCTATCAGATGTACGAATGGCTCGATACAGAAAATTTTGAAATCGTAAATGAATTGGTGAACGATGGACTTCAAGCCTGGGATAAGTTTTTTCAGAGCAATCAGCATCTTGGGTATGCTAATACTGTTACACATGATGGAATTCTCAATACGACCACAAAGGATATTGAAAAGATCAAAACCCTTCACAGCATACTCACTACAGGTAAGCCCGCTATGGAATCAGGTGTATCAATGCCTGTTTCGGGAAATAAATTTGTAGTGCCACAAAATACACGCTATACTAGCAAAACAAAAGGACAGGGAGCTTCCATCGTTCGCTCGCCAGCCGACAAACAAAATTTCTATCCGGTGCCGGCACAGGACATTGATCAAAGCAGCAAACAATCAAAATTTGTATCTGATATAGAAGGAATACAATACACCCTTACCGGAAGAGATAATGGAGTACTTACTTTCTTCAAAGGAATGCTCGGCATAATTCCTGACAGCCAATGGCCTGATACATGGGAAGGCCTGGATATGATCGTTACGTCCAAAGATCGTAAGCTTTATGAGCATTGGGTCAAAGACTCTTCCTTACAAGGGAAAGAAAAAACAGATACCCCACAAAATGATCGTGCCACGGCTCACAAATCTATACAGGATTTTCTGATTCAGGGAAGTTTGGTAGCTACACAATGGTTTAAAAAAGGAAGTTTTATCGGAGTGCCTAACGAAATGCAAAAATGGCTCGGAGGCGACTACGACGGCGATGAGATAGGAATGGTTTTCGATAGCCACAACCCTATGCTGAATAAACAGGTTGGTAAGGTTTTTGAGCAGGAAGAAGTGAATCCTAAGCTTATAAAAACATTTACGCATAATCCCCATTCTACAAGATCAAAAAGGCTTGTAGATATGCGCTCTTCAAACGTAGGACTTTGGTCCAGTCTTGCAGCCCAGGTAAAATCATTGACAATCGAACAATATTCAACATTGGCTAAACAAACAGCTAAAGACCGCTTACTCCCTAAAGATTCCAACATAGATAATTTGCCCGAAGGTACAAGAATGATCAAAGAGATCCAGTTGGGAATGAAAGTAGGAACCGATGGATACAAGACCGCAGTAAGCGCGATGGATTTTGAAAATAGGGCAAAGCAATACCAGCTATTCATAAAAAAAATGAATAGACGACCTTTGCAACACGACAAAAAACTACAAAAGATAATATCAGAGGTAGGCCTTTATCCTACATTGCAAATCCCTGCCTGGAGAAATATTTACTTTGGCTACGATACGGTAGACAAGAAAACGGGCGAATACCAGGTGAAAGGCTTGTCGCCAAGAGTGCTCCAGCGAATGATCCGGCATTTGCTGCCATCTGAAGATTTATGGTATGAAGAAAAATACTACGAGATATGGAAAGATTCGGAAGGATTTGATCCAAGTAATACGCTCGTACGAAGCAAAGATTATTTCTGCGAGCTGATCGATGAGTATAACCGTGAAATAAAAGGTGCTACAGCAATTCATATCCGAATCGCCGTTTGGAATCACCCTGTTTCTACTTACGAGCATTTCGAAGCGGCTTTCCTGTATATTGCCTCCCAGTACTGGTATCAATACAATAGCAGAACATACTATCTTTATATAAAAAAGAATAGCGTGTGGATGGCCAAATTAAGAAACCTGCTTAAGAAATATTATGCACAGTCAATATAAGGCAGAGTACGCTCCTGCAGTCGCTCGCGTTTTCGCGCGTGACGAATATTTGTGAGGCCTCTGGCCGTATTATTCGGCATATCAGTAATTATTTACTCTTGCCTTCAGTCATTCTGTTTATATTTACTTAGTATTTTTACTTTAATCTTAGTAGGACCGCCCAGAGGGCTACAAAATATTTGTCACTCAGGCTAAAGCCCAAGCTGCTGCGGGAGTAGTTCATTTAATTTAGCCAACGTCACCCATTTCCACGATTTCAGAATCATTTACATCTTCGTTTGGGCTACAACAAACCCCGATCCGGTTACCTCAAAGACGGAATACCGGCGTAATTTTGTCTTATCAAATTAAAAGAAGTCATTATGGTAACGATAGAAGAAATATTAAAAACAAGAAAAGCCAGTACAGCAGATGCTTTGAGGGTTTATGATGTATTACTGCCTGCAACAATAGATTTTATGGTGGGACAGTGGAAAGGCTATGAAATTGCGACCGGACATCAGATGGACGGACTGTTAGTGCCTTCCGGCTGGTACGGAAAATCATTTATTAATGCCGAAGAGGTACACCCGCTTGTGTTTTTCGGAAAAGGGAAAAAAGAACTGTATGCTGTAAATCCCAGAAATATTCCGCTGGACATGAAGTTTCCTAAATCCAATTTTTTAGGCACCTTGATGAAGCTGGCAAGGCCATTTCTGCAGACCAAGAAATCAAAAGCCCGCTTACGAATGGTGGAACACAGGGGTAAAATGACCGCTACAATGATTTATGATGATAAAGCCATTTATGACCATTTTGCAATAATAGATGAGCATACGGTACTGGGCTGTATGGATATGAAAGGAGTGGAACAGCCTTACTTCTGGGTAATGGAAAGAGATGATAATACCTCTTATAAAGTATCATTCTAAACGGATGTTTTATACATTTGAAGTATGAAAAACAGCTTAAAACCAATAACGATAAACAGCGTTTCTGAACTGCACCGCATTGCGGGTATAGAGAAGCCTTTGCACCCGATGGTAAGCCTTATCAGTTTTTCGGGACTTAAGGTACCTGATGGTTTGATGGATGCCAAAGCCGTTTTAAACTTGTACAGCATTTTTTTAAAGAAAAATATAAGGGGTAAATTGAAGTACGGCCAAAGCCATTATGATTTTGACGAAGGGGTATTGGGAATGACTGCGCCGGGGCAGTTGATGTCTATACAAGACCAGTACGAAGCGGAGGGATGGTGGTTGATTTTTCACCCTGATTTTGTACAGGGGTATCCGCTGGCAAAGTCGATAACGAAATATGGTTTTTTCTCTTACAATGTGAGCGAGGCACTGCATTTATCGGCTAATGAAGAGGCTTTGATTGAAAGCATTTTTCACAATATTGCACAGGAATATAATACTTCAATTGATGTACACAGTCAGGATGTAATGATCGCTCAGTTAGAACTGTTACTGAACTATACCAATCGTTATTATGGGCGGCAATTCATTACCCGGAAAAATGCTAACCAGGCTATAGTTGCAAAATTTGAAGATTTGCTATCCGACTATTTTATGACCGGACAACCTGAAAATAACGGACTGCCCAATGTGCTGTATTTTTCTGATTTGTTGAATGTATCATCGCACTATTTAAGTGATATGCTACGGAAACACACCGGGCAAAACACACAGCAGCATATACACAATAAACTGATCGAAACTGCAAAAGAAAAACTATCTACCACGGATTTGTCGGTCAGCGAAATCGCTTTTCAACTGGGGTTTGAACATCCGCAATCGTTCAGTAAACTATTCAGGAGTAAAACCAACCAGAGTCCACTGGAATTCAGGGCTTCTTTTCACTAAAACAAAAAAAATGTAACCGAACAAGGGAGAGGGTAATGTGAGGACACAAAATCAATGCACCGCTTTGGAATTATTGCATCAGAAAGAATAGCTTTTATTCTTCCTCCATGTATCCTGCTGGCGCAAGCGTATCGCTTGTGTCTACTATGTCATAGCCCTCTGGGCGGACTTATTAAAAACGAAAGTAGAAGATACGAAATAGTAAAAAGAATGGGTAATATATTTTTCGAGGTTAAATGTACAAATACTATTTTCTGTCAGACATGATTCACCATCCAGAGGATTACAAAATAAAAGGTACAAGTCACAGACTTGTACCAGCCGCCAGCGGGGATCCGAAATATTAAAAAGAATGATTGATATATTTTTTCGAGGTTAAAAGTAGGAATACTATTTTATGCCAGACCTGATTCACCGTCCAGAGGACTACAAAATAAAAGGTACAAGTCACAGACTTGCACCAGCGGCCTGTCTTTTATGTTAGAGAGTGAAAGGGAAGTAAACGGATTTGTGAACGTTGTACAAGCTTTTTTCGGGGGACTATTAAAGCAAGAATCTGTTCCCCGTTTTTATTCCCTCATAAAGCCAGTATCTTCTCAGGCAGAGTGGGTTACTTTTTATAGTACTTCTGGTAGTATTATAAAATATCAAAATATGCCACTGGTTCGCTATAATTACCTCGACAGAATTAATGTGTTGATTTTCAGTTTGTTTTTGTGCTTTTTGGCGCATGGATCTTATAGCCAGATACATATTGACTCTGTAAAAACGATGGAAAGTTCCTGTCCGAACAATGGGAGTATAAGTGTATATGCGAAAAGCAGTCATCCATTACTCTATAGTATTGTTTCAGGGCCTGTCACACAGCCGGCCCAGACAGGAAATGTTTTTAATGCGCTTCCGAAAGGAAACTATACCGTCAAGATAGCGGATGGCATTGGAAACAGTATCGCTTATACAACATTGATCACCGGGAATTATATCCCTCTTGATTTTAATCCTGTTAAAACAGCTCCCTATTGTGTCGGAGGCAATAATGGAAAAATCGTCGGAAACCTGAATTCAGGGGCAGGGAAGGGACCTTTTATGTGGCAGTTAATTGCTCCTTCTGCTGTTACCAGTTCTCCTCAATCTCATGATACATTTGAAAATCTTCCTGCCGGAAATTATACAATGAGGGTTACGGATGCTTGCGGGAGTTTTAGAACCCTGGTAGTGACCCTTGAAAATCCTAATACTAAAATGAATTGGTATACGGGCAATACAAGTATAAAGGTGGGCTGTGATTCGATGTATATTTATTCACTCATTGTCTTAAATGACATCCGGTTTCCGCTTTCTTTCAAATATCGGACTAAGAATGGTACATTCACTACCCTCAATCCTACTACCTATGATACCAGTTTGTTGCATGGGAACCCCAGAATGGTCCGCGTCGGACAGATTGTACCGAACATTACTTATGGAGACAATGTGAGGGTGACTGTGGAGAATGCCTGTGGAGACAGTATTACGACTTCTCATACGATCTTCCCATTCACGTTTTATCCTAAATATACTTACAGCAATTGCGGAACGGTCGTCACTCCAAGATTTGACAATACAATGGATACTTATTACTATGATGGACTTAAAGCTCCGGTAACGTATTCTTTTACCGATATTGCCACGAATACTATTGTGGATGCCGGAACGATCACTGCTACGCCTCAGGAGGTTTTTACTAAAAGAATTTATGGTGTATCGATCAAACCTGTGGAGATCAATAAAACCTATAAATTAATTATCAGAGATGGTTGCGGGCAAACCTTTCAGCAAAATTATACGATTCCTGCTCAGGCAGGACCCCGGATTGTCAACAAAGATATTGTTCAACGCATTGGCTGTCTTGATTCTGTAGTCGGAACCTATCGGATACAGGTCTCGGGATTTACTTCTACTCCAAGCCTCATTATGCTTTCCGGTCCTTCTGTGCTTGGAAGTACCCAGCCTGATTTTGTTTATACAGATACTTATTCTTATCCGGATACAATTCCGGTAGGATATATCGGCCAATATTTTTTTATTGAAAATCTGGCTATGGGGACTTACACTTTTAAAGTAATTGATCAATGTGGTCATGAAGTGTTTGATTCTTTCATTATCAGACCGGCGGATGTGCCCAGCTTAACTAAAAGCCTTTCTTATAAAAAAGGATGTTTGGGACAGAATAAAATTTATTATTCAACGTCAAAGGCTACCATGATCGTGAAAAATATTTCTACAGGGGCTATCGTACGTCATAAAGAATACTTTAATAGAATAAATACGGACTCTGTCTTAAATGTACCTTCAGGCCAGTATGAGGTGACCTTTGAGTTTGAACCCGGGAGTTATGGAGATAATTATCTCAATGATCACTATCATTCCTGCTGGGTACATAAAGATACCCTTATGATTGAGGGATATGAAATCCCGGAGATACAGACAGGCAATTCGATAAAATGTAAAAATTCTTTCAATATGGTTTTACAGCCCGACAGTTCCAAAGGGGTGCCTCCTTATCAGTATGAAATCATCTCCGGTCCTCATACTTTTCCTGTACAAAATTCTAATCTCTTTACGATTCATACGCCGGGTACCTATACTGCCCGTATTTACGATATATGTGGGAATGCCTCTATCAAACAGTTTTTTATTGATACCCTGGCTTTCACTCCTATTTCCGCGGTGAAAACCTGCGGCCAGGTGCGTCTTATCTATCCTTCTTCTGATTATTATTACTATACCTGGACAAGGCCTGATCAATCTGTTTTTTATGGAGATAGTCTGGTGCTGGACCCAATTGTTCCTGCGGATACAGGGGTTTATAAGGTGACTAAAATAACCGATCTGAACGGATGTAAGGATACTCTACATGCTTTTTATCCTATTGCTATACCAAATGTGTTTACTCAACATAAAACCATTTGTCCTGGTGAGTCGGTGGCGATTGGAACTCATCTGTACAACCAGGCAGGTACCTACAGTGATACGTTAAATGGTAGTAACGGATGTGACAGTATCGTTGTCCTGCAGCTCGCTTTCTACCCTTCCTCTTCTTTGGATCTGGGAAAGGATACTTCTCTTTGCCAGGGGCAATCTTTAGCTGTGTACGCAGGACAGGGGTATGACTTCTATTACTGGAATGATGATTTATCCGTTTCTGCCAGTGCGTACTTTAACGCAGGGCAGCCGGGTAAGTATTGGGTGAGGGCGGAGGATCCATATGGATGTATTCATATGGATACGATTGAGATCTTGAATGTTTACCCGTTACCTGTTGTCAATGCAGGAAACGACACAACCCTTTGTGCGGGGAAACCGGTTCAATTGTCTGCATCCGGCGGTCATACTTATACATGGTTGCCGGGAGAAGAACATACGACTACTATTACGGTGAATCCTTCCGAAACAACACGTTATCAGGTGATCGTTTATGACGAACATCTTTGCAGCGCGTCGGATGAGGTGACGGTATACAGGATCCCTGCTTCTTCGATAAAAATTTTAGAACGTGATTCTGTCCGGCATTGTTTTGAAGAAGGGGCATTCACGATAGAATCCAGCTCGGGACATAACTTTGTCTGGACGGGAATCACTACTTCGAGTATTACTATATATGAAGAGGGTATATATAGTGTAGAAGTGATGGATGCGTATAATTGTTCTGTTGTGGAGCAATTGGTGGTGCAGGAATATTGTTCTGCTAAATTGTTTGTGCCGGATGCTTTTTCACCGGATGGAAATGGAACGAACGATCAGTTTGAAATATTCGGGAAATATTTTAAGAATTTTGAACTGACCATCTTCAATCGATGGGGAGAAATTATCTTCATCAGCACTGACAGTGACAACCGATGGGATGGTACTTACAGAGGAGAACTTATGCCTATAGGTACTTATCCCTGGATAATTCATTATCAGCATCAGAATGAAAATGAAGAATCTCATACCCTCAGAGGTAGTGTGTCGCTCATAAGATGATTGTTTTTATCGGGGAAGTTGCCGTGCCAGAAGAAAGTAGTAGGCTTACAAAAAAATGGGGAGGTGCTGATCATATACAAGTATGAAAAAGAGGAGAGTTTGCAATACTCTCCTCTTACTTAAAAGTGCTATGTTTTATTCTCTTGGAGAACGAGTAGGTGGAAGCGTTCCCAATGATTCCACATACCGGGCAGCTTCTTCTGCCAGTTGTTTGGTCAGTTGGATGTTTGCGAGGGCAATATCGTTTGTCTCGTTAGGATCATTCTTAAGATTGAAAAGCAGAATGTTCTCGTTTTTAGGAATGGCTGTTCTTCCGAAATGTGCATCATTCCCCTCGTACGGGAATACGATTTTATGGTCGCCTTTCCGGTAGGCCCGGAGTTTTCCTCCAAAGAAATAATAGATCTGATTTCCTTTTCGTGTTTCCGTCCCCGTCAGTATCCCGGTAATATTTTCTCCGTCGTAGGTGCGGTCGGAGGAGAGTTTTCCTCCTGCAAGACTTATCAGGGTAGGGAACCAGTCGAGCTGGGAACTGATCTGGTTATAATAGCTTCCTGCTTTGATCTGGCCTGGCCAGCGTACGAGCAACGGTACCCTGAATCCACCTTCAAACCATGTTTGTTTTTCACCGCGGAAGGCTCCGTTGCTTCCCCCATGATCTTCTTTTACTTCCCATGGACCGTTGTCGCTGCTGAAGATCACCAGCGTGTTTTTATCGAGGCCGTTTTCTTCCAGTGTTTTCAGGATCTGGCCTACGCTGTGGTCGATTTCCTCTATGACAGCTCCGTAAAGTCCTCCTTTGGAATTTTTAACGAATTCAGGAGACGCGAACAAAGGAACGTGGGGAAGGGTATGCGGAAG
>CAYTGJ010000086.1:0-19936 GCA_964437245.1 uncultured Chitinophagaceae bacterium | reverse complement strand
AAAAAATATATGATCGGGAAGTACATATACTTTATACCCCATATGTTTAAAAAACTTTTCTGCTAATGCTGCCTCTCCCCTTCTTTGTTCGTACTTAAAATTAGCTTTGATAAATTTTTTCCCTTGTATGAATCCATAATTAGCCGTGTAAACCATGTCCGGGAATTTCGGATCCGGTGCAATCCCGTGAAAACGCACACCTGCTCTGGATAGAGTATCCAGAAGCTTTCGGTATTGGATCAACACTTCTGATTTGTCTGCATTATTATCAACATTCATCCAGGGATTGATCTCATATTCGATTCTAAAGTAATCGGATGCACATACAAGTATTTCCATAAAAATTCCATCTGAAGTCATACTACACTTTTACGGTTAACTCTTTTTTGAGTTTAAAAGCTCCTCTGTATTTTTATCAGGATCATCACTACTGATCCTGTTTTACGATCAATAATCAACTGATAACGAGTAGGAGTAGTGAAAAATCACATAATAGTAAGATAACAAAAAAATATCTCCCTTCAAATAATCCGGGAGACAAAAAAGTGATTGATACGACTATTCAAGGGCCAGTAATACAAATAAAAAAAGCAACAGTTCATACCCGCAGGATACTGTTGCTCTTGGTTGTGGGTCTGCCGGATGATTATGGCCGGGATAAACCTGGTAATGAGGACGTCAGAACGGTGCTTTGTCGTCTGTTCCGGGACCTGCATTATCAAAGTTGCTGTCCAGACTGTTCAATTTACTTCCCAGTCTTGGCGGAGGATTATTATCAAAAGAGTTGTCGAAAGAATCGCCCTGATTGTTAAACTCAGCTCTGTCGAGGTCGCAGAATTTTGTATATTTTCCGATAAATTTCAGGAACACACTGTCGAGTCCACCGCTCCGGTGTTTTGCAATGATGACCTCTCCTACTCCTTTTAAAGAATTTCCGGATTCGTCCACATCTATTTTATAATATTCAGGTCTGTATAAGAAGACCACCATATCGGCATCCTGTTCGATGGCACCCGATTCACGTAAGTCGGAAAGCTGAGGTCGTTTATCTCCTCCGCGGGTTTCCACACTACGGCTAAGCTGCGAAAGTGCCAGTACTGGTACCTGTAGTTCCTTGGCCAATTGTTTCAGTGCTCTGGAAATAGAAGAGATCTCCTGCTCACGGTTTCCGGGGCTTCCTTTGGCTCCTCCTTCACCGCTCATGAGCTGGAGGTAGTCAATAATGATCATTTCGATCCCGTTCTTTGCTTTCAGACGCCGGCATTTGGTTCTCAATTCCCGTATGGTCAGCGCAGGGGTATCGTCAATGTATATCGGGGCGTTGGTCAGGGCATTTATTTTATGGTGCAGCTGTGCCCATTCGTATTCTTCCAGATTTCCCTTTTTGATTTTCTCACTGTCGAGTTCTGCTTCGGCAGAGATCAGACGGTTGACCAATTGTACGGAAGACATTTCGAGCGAAAAGATCGCAATTGGTTTTTTAAATTCAACGGCGGCATTCCTCATGGCAGAAACCACAAAAGCGGTTTTACCCATACCAGGTCTTGCTGCAATGATCACAAGGTCATTTTTTTGCCATCCGGAGGTTACACGATCCAGATCAGTAAATCCGCTCGGTACTCCGGTAAGGTGGCTGTCATGATCCTTTTTAGCCTGAAGTTCTTTCAATGCCTCTCCCATCAGGCTTCTCATGTCCGCATAATTTTTACGGATATTGGCTTCTGATACCAGATAGAGCGATTGTTCCGTTTTATCCAATAATTCGAATACATCGGTAGTATCTTCAAAGGCATCCCGGTGTACTTCGGACGCAATCGTAATCAGCTCTCTTTTGATCGCCTGTTCTGCGACGATCCTGGCGTGGTACTCAATATTGGCAGCCGAGTTTACTTTGGTAGTAAGTTCGGTAACATAGTAAGCACCTCCCGCAAGTTCCAGTTCTCCTTTGGTACGGAGATAATTGGTGACAGTAAGAATATCGATCGGTTCGGACCGGTCAAAAAGATCTACTACAGCTTTGAATATTTTCTGGTGAGCCTCTTTATAAAAACTTTCAGGTTTAAGTATTTCAATGACCGTGGTGAGCGCATCTCTTTCCAGCATCAGGGCTCCCAGTACAGCCTCTTCCAGTTCCAGGGCTTGTGGAGGTAGTTTTCCGAGAGTTTCTATTCCGTCTGGCCGTAGATTTTTTGGTTTTAGCAAACCTGTTTTAGGAGTAAATTTCTTTTGTTCCATTATACAAATGTAAACTACGAAATTCTTCTTTTTGTTACAACCCCGGCAATCTTATCCCCCGGTTCTCAACAATTGAATACCTCGGAAAAAGTATATTCGAGGGAGAAAGAATACTTGCTAAAAAACAAACAGATGTTTCACGTCGAAAAAAAAGATGTTTCACGGAAGTGTAAAAGGTTATTCCATAGGTGTTTTGCGCCTAAATAAACTTATCAACCAGCATTTGCTCCTCTTTATTTTTATCTTAATTTTGTTAGTCAGATTATTATAAACTGGATTTACCGTGTCTACCCAAAGAGTACATTTTATAGCCATTGGCGGAAGTGCTATGCATAATCTTGCCCTGGCTCTTTATCAAAAAAAAATCATAGTGACAGGTTCAGACGATGAAATTTTTGAACCGTCTAAAACCAGACTTGAAAAAGCAGGACTTTTACCTCCGGCTTTAGGATGGTATCCGGAAAAAATCACCTCCGAACTGGATGCTGTGATCCTGGGGATGCATGCCCGTGCCGATAACCCTGAATTGCTGAAAGCCCAGGAACTGGGATTAAAAATATATTCCTACCCGGAGTATATCTATCAGCAAAGTCTTGAAAAGCAAAGGATTGTTATAGCAGGAAGCCACGGCAAAACAACGATCACTTCCATGATCATGCACGTGCTGAAGTACCACAAAAGATCTTTTGATTACATGGTGGGAGCTCTGATCGAGGGATTTGATACGATGGTAAAACTATCGGAAGACGCTCCTATGATCATCCTGGAAGGAGACGAATATTTATCTTCTCCGATCGACAGAACACCTAAATTTCTTCACTACCATCACCACATAGGTTTGATCAGCGGTATTTCCTGGGATCATATCAATGTGTATCCTACCTTCGACGAATATGTGAAGCAGTTTGAAGCATTTGCAGAGGCTTCTCCGAAAGGAGGAATTCTCATTTACTCGGAAAACGATGATTTCGCAGCCTATATCTGTAAGAAAGAACGGGACGATGTACACAGTATTGAATACCCGGCTCATAAAAATGAAATTGAAGACGGAGTGACATACCTGCTGACCGATTTTGGAAAAGTACCGTTGCAAATATTCGGAAAGCACAACATGCGGAATATTTCCGGAGCAAAGGCTGTCTGCAATAAGATTGGTATCAACGACGAAATGTTCTACCAGGCAATGCGTTCGTTCAAAGGAGCGGCCAACCGTCTGGAAGTTTTAAACAAGAATTACAGCACTGTTGTATTCAAGGATTTTGCCCATGCCCCGTCCAAGGTAAAAGCTACGACCAATGCCGTTAAAAAGCAGTACGAACGGAAAGACCTGGTGGCGGTACTGGAACTGCATACTTTCAGCAGCCTGAACAAAGAATTCCTGAACCAGTACAAAGATACGTTTAAGGCAGCAGATATTCCGGTGGTATACTACAACCCGGAAACGGTGAAGCACAAGAAGCTGGAAGACATATCAGAAAATATGATTCTGGAAGCCTTTAATTCTAAGAACATGAAGGTGTTTACAGAACGTAGTCAGCTTTCAGACTATCTTCTGGGGCTTGACTGGAACAATAAAAATCTGTTGCTGATGAGCTCAGGAAATTTCGGAGGACTGGATCTGGTGAATCTGGCCAAAGAAATTGTAGAAGATTAAACCGTAACAAAATGCAGGAGAAGAAATACAATCATTTGCTTCCCTCAATAGAATAATTAATAACCTATCAGAAATTCAGATGTTAAACCTAACCAAACCACTTGCTTTTTTTGACCTGGAGACCACCGGGACTAATATCTCTTCCGATCGTATTGTGGAAATAGCAGTGGTAAAAGTGATGCCTAACCAGGAGGTAAGTACCAAAGCCAGCAGGATCAATCCGGGGATTCCGATCCCAATAGAATCCAGTATGATCCATGGGATCTACGATGCGGACGTAGACGGGTGCCCTACCTTTGCGGAAGTAGCGCATACTTTTGCACAGTTCCTTCAAGGGTGTGATCTGGCCGGGTTTAATCACATTAAATTTGACATTCCTCTGCTGATGGAAGAATTCAACAGAGTTGGGGTAGATTTCGATATCAATAACCGGAAGCTCGTTGATGCGCAGAAAATTTTTCATATGATGGAACCCCGTACCCTGAGTGCAGCCTATAAGTTCTATTGCATGAAAGACCTGGAAGGTGCTCACAACGCGGAAAAAGATACCATGGCCACCTATGAAGTATTAAAGGCGCAGATCGTGAAGTACCAGGGCAGGAAAATCAAAGACATCAAAGGCAATGAAACAGAACCTATCAAAAATGATATGGCCGTTCTGCATGCGCTGTCTTTTGATAAACTGGTGGATCTGGCCGGAAGAATGGTTTTCAACGAACAGAGAGAAGAAGTATTTAATTTTGGAAAGTATAAAGGTCAGAAGGTAGAAGAGGTGTTGAAAAGAGATACCGGTTATTATGACTGGATCATGCAGGGAGATTTCGCCATTGACACCAAAAAGAAACTCACGGAAATAAAGCTTCGGGGTTTTAATAAAAAATAAAGAAGCTACTTTAATGATCTACTATGAAAAAACTTACTTACTTACTTACCTTAGTATTTCAGATCATCTTTATTCAGTCAGGCCAGGCTCAGAGTCCTTCCGACAAGATCGATCTTAAAAAAATCAACGAACGCCTTCTTACCGAACTCATTACCGCGAAGATCAATGTAATGAGGGATTCCATGAAACTTCATAAAATGACGAAGGACTCCATTCTCGAAATGGCCGCCAGAAATCATAGTGCATACATTCGTAAAACAGACGATATATCCCACCTTCAGCCAACACCGGAATTCGCAACGCTGGAAAAACGTGTGGAATATTTCGGCGGAACACAGGAAAAACTATCGGAAATACTGGAAGTAATTTACCTCGACAAACCTACTCAGATTTACAAAGAGAAAGAAAGCATCAAGATCTATACATACGAGGACGCCGCTAATTTTTATTTTAAAAACTCTTTCAATACTTCTGCGCATAATGAGATCATGACGCAGAAGAACTTTTATACAACAGGAATCGCCTACGGGATCAATGAAGAGCGTAAATGTATTTATGTAGTACAGGTATTCGGATCAAAATCCTTTAAGTTTCACCACAGTGTAAAACACAAGGACAATAAAAAAGCATTTTATCCTTCCAAAAAACTAAACATAGAAAATGCATACGGACTTCAGCCGTACCAGGAAAAAACATGTCATAAATGCGTGGAGAAATTCAACCTTATTCCTGATTATATCAAGTATGGCCTGACGGTTGAAAACGGGAAAATCTACTTTAGTTTCTCAGACGCTGCTTACTTCGATAAGTTATTTCACGAAGGAAACGAAGCCATTGCCGTGGATGTACTCCACCTGGATCAGTTCCCCTGCAACACCGGGAATATGCTGCACCGTTCGGTTGTACACGATGGAATATTATACAAACCGGTTACCAAAAGTGAGATCTTAAAGAGCAACCTGAAAAAAGAATCCGGAGAGATCAAAGTGCTTATCGGCGACTGCCCTTATAAAAATCCGAATGAATACGAGCTGGTTCTTTTGCTGATCAAAGCCAATACACTCTGTGATTACCGGTTGGATGTCCCGATCCCCAAAACATCTACTGATATTATGGAAACGGATCTTTATACCGATACACTTTCCAAATCGGAAATTCTGAAGAAAAAAAATCTCCGCTTTGGCATTCCATTTGAAAAAGGGAAATCCGAATACCAGGAAAAAGACATCAAGCCGTTTTATGATTCTTTGAATCTGAATAAATTCAACATAAAGGAACTTACGATTCTGGCCTATTCTTCCATTGAGGGAAGCAGCGAAAAAAACCTGGAGCTGTCCAAACAGAGAGCACAGAGCCTCGTGAAAGTGATGCAATCCTTTCAACTGGATTCTATCAAAACAGTAGTCCGTACGTTGGAAAACTGGGATCAGTTTTTCCGGGAAATAAAAAATACTCCTTATGCCTGGCTGTCTACGCTTGATAAGGCTACGATCAAGGAAAAACTGCAGCAGGATACACTACTGGCAGCGCTTGAGCCGATCCTGAAGCGTGGCCGGAGAGCTTTTGTGACGTTGAAAGTAGTAGAAAAAATTGACTTGCAGGGAGACAAACAGGAACTGGTGAAACACTATATGAATGCACTGGCCAAGAAAGATGTAGCCAATGCTTCTCTTCTTCAATCGTCCTTATTTGAAGCCATTTCTGCCGGAGAGATGAAGTATGATATGGTAGGGCTGGTCGCTATTCCCAAGACCAAGGAGTTTGCCCAGATCCTCAACAACGACGTTATCTTCAGGTATACCAATAAAATCCCAGGAGAGTATGTCAAAAACCTGGAAGAGGCTTCAGCACTCGATCCTTCTAACCTTTTCATCAAATTCAATATTTACAACCTCCAGCTTAAAGGATGGGCAGACGGTTCTGCTGTCGTATCAAACCCTGATCCGATTATCAAAAACATCAAATCGCTGTTCAATACAAAAGTGGACAAAAAGATGGTCAATCAGATCTACCTGAACTATTATATTCTGGTCACAGATCTATACAAGACCAATCAAAAATATAAGTACAGAGACGATGCAGTCGGATTGGTAAAAAAGTACTACAAGACCATCGAAGCGACGCAAAAAGATTACCATATCCTGGCCAACTATTTTATTGCCCATGGGAGAAACGATTATGCCCTGGAAGTACTTCAGCCTGTCATGCTTGGAGAGTATTCGGAAGATAATTTATTTACATACCTTTCTCTGACGGTGGCGGATCTTAACAGTTATGAAAAAAACTCCACGGTATCCTTTATGCGTAAAGCCCAGGAATTGAATAAAGATAGGTTCTGTCAATTATTTGGAGTAGAGAAACTGGAATTCCAGCTTTTTAAAAGCGAGGAGCTGAAGGAAATGTATTGCGAAACCTGTAAACCATAATTGTCTTGAAGGTATACAGAGAACCGGAAAATTTTACGCCTCTTTCCAATGCGATTGTAACCACGGGTACCTATGACGGGGTACACAAAGGGCATCGCAAGATATTGCAGGCGTTGGTAGAAACGGCCAGACGAAGCAACGGAGAATCCGTGGTCATCACTTTCTGGCCGCATCCCCGGAAGATCGTAGGTTCTGGTAATCTGGAAGAAATAAAGTCGCTCAATACACTGGATGAAAAAATAGATACCCTGACCCTCCTGGGAATTGATCATTTGCTGATCATTCCGTTCAACCGTGAGTTTTCTGAATTATCTTCCAATGATTTTATCCAGGAGATTCTGATCAAGAGGATCGGTACTAAAAAACTGGTCATTGGTTACGATCATAAATTCGGCAAAAACCGGGAAGGTTCTTTTGAATATCTTAACACCAATGCTGCTACCCTTGGATTCGAGATCCAGGAGATCCCGAGACAGGACCTGAACGACGTGGCAGTAAGTTCTACAGAGATCAGAAAAGCACTCAAACAAGGCGATGTGGCGCGGGCTGCTCTTTACCTGGAACAACCATACCGGCTCAGGGGGATCGTGGTAAAAGGCCGTCAGTTGGGACGAACACTGGGATTTCCTACCGCCAATATCAAGATCAGCGATCCCGACAAACTGGTACCGGCAGATGGCGTATATGCCGTCTTTGTACGGTATAAAAATATACTCCGTCAGGGCATGTTAAATATTGGGTACCGGCCTACGGTAGAGGGAATAGACAAGACCGTAGAAGTTCATATTATTTCTTTCGAACAGGAGATTTATGGCGAAGAACTGGAAGTGGAATTTGTGCAGTTCGTACGGTCCGAGCAGAAGTTTGAAGGGATTGTCCAGCTAAAAGAACAACTGGAGAAAGACCGGCTACAGATCAGTAGAATACTGGCCGGAGCATAAGTCCGGATCAGGCGTACACACTCTTCTTTTAAGGAAAAACCAATACCGGCCCTTTATCTATCCGTTTTTCCTGTTGTCAAAAAATTTAATAGCTTTTCTACCGGTTTCCGGAAACTGCAATCTGGTGATCACGGCAGGACTTTCGAAAATAATATCCGGAGCAGCCCTGAGCTTGGCCCGGAAATGATCTTTGATCTCTTTTTCAAGATTGTTTTTTATTTCCTGGCATCCGATCCTGATCTTGATCTCATCGGTCCCTATATCATTCGTATATACTTCCACAATATAGTTGACAATTCCTTCTATGTTGTCCAGTATATCGTATAATGCAGGAGGATATAACGTAGTACCCTTGTATTTGATCATATGCTGGCGTCTGCCTATGATCGGACCTATTCTTAAAGTAGTACGTCCGCATTTACAAGGTTCGTAGTAATGGCGGCAGATATCACCGGTACGGAACCGAAGCAGAGGCATTCCTTCCAGCCCCAGATTGGTGATCACCAATTCCCCCGGTTCTCCATCCGCTACTTCATTGCCTTCCTCATCAATAAATTCAGTGATCAGCAATTCCGGATGATGATGCCCTCCTACTCCATATTCACACTCTGTAAAGGCTGCAGCCATTTCGGTAGAGGCATAAGTGGAAAACAACTGAATGTCCCATTTTTCAGTAATTCTCTTCCCAAGGCTGTTCAAAGAAAAATCATCGTTGCGAAGCGGCTCTCCGATGCAAATTGCTTTCCGGATGCTTGTATTTTTATAATCAATGCCGTGTTGTTCGGCATATTCGATCATCTTTAAGATAAAAGAAGGTACTCCGATCAAGGCAGTAGGTTTGATCTTGCGGATCGTATCCCATTGCAGTTCGGGGATCCCGGAGCCTACCCGTATGATTCCTGCGCCGAGTTTCCGTGCGCCCAGAAAATAAGCCATTCCTGCCATAAACCGGCGGTCGATCGTAGCGGTAAGCTGATATAGTTCTTCCTCATCGCCTCCGGCACAGGCAAAAGAAAGTGCTTCATTGTAGGCAAGCCTTTCAAGATCCTGGTTGCTCAGCGGAACAATGACGGGAGCTCCCAACGTACCGGAAGTAGTGACGTAGTCGATTATTTTTGTCCGGTCAAGACAGATAAACTCATCGTTGTGGGCCTGAACATCGTCCTTGGTTGTAAAAGGGATGACCGAAAGATCTTTTAAGGATCGAATCGCCGCTATATCAATGCGATGGTCAGAAAATATTTTTTGGTAAAAAGAAGAATGCTCTTTCAAATAGGCTAATGTTTCCGGAAGGCGGGCTTCCTGAAATTTCTTTATTTCGTCTTTGTTTTTTCTTTCTATATCAGGGAAAAACATCTGGATAGGTTAATTGGTCAATGAAGGCTCTTCTATCTTTCTGTTATAGATATCAAGAGCCTCCTGTATTTTCTTCTTCTTACTTATTTTGAATACGATATTCCCTACATTGAATCCTACACAGAGCGCAGACAAAATAGTTCCATGTACTATGCCAGGGGATGGAGTACGGCCTGCGACTAAAGAGAATCCTATAACTCCCACCGGAATGGAACTATAAGCAAGGACATTTCCGACGATACCGTGTACCCTGGCTTGTACCAGGAGGCGATTGATTTCCGGATCATCCATACTTAGCAACAGGGATTTTACTTCCCGGAAATGACAGTAACGCCCGTTTATAGAAAAATCATTGCTCCCAAGGTCTACGATCGGCCCTTCCTGTTTTGCAGGAGGAGCAGATACAACGGAGGGCGTTTGTGGAGAAGAGGGTATAGGCTCGGGCTGGGCAAACACTTCCCTGGTTCCGTTGCGAAACAGGATGATCAGTACCTCTGATTTGGCAATTGTTCTGATGCTGTCCGTGGTAAGGGTATCGGTATATTTTATATCAGACGGGGTGATCTCGTAAACCTTCCCGTAAAGTTGATCACCGTTCTTTTTGATGATCTGATCCTGTGCCGACAGCAAAGAGGAAAGCATCAGACAGATAAGTAAAGAAAAAAAAGTTTTCATAGCAGGCTGAGTTCAGAATATTGGTTAATTTTTAGTTTCAAGGACAACAAAGGCAACAGCCATTAGTTTTACATGTGAAAGTGTAATGTACATATTGACCTCTCCAAGCTTGTCCATATACTTTTTGGTCTCGCCGCAGATGATCAGTTCGGGTTTCCCAAGATCATCGTTGATCACTTCGATGTCGCTGAAAGCCATTCCTCCTCTCCAGCCAGTCCCTAATGCTTTGAAGAAAGCTTCTTTGGCGGCAAACCGTACGGCATAGTGCTCGGCTTTGTTGGTCTTTTTTTCGCAATAATTCCGTTCGCCGGTCGTATATACTTTATCGATGAAGCCTTTATCCGCTTCAATATTCTTGCGGATCCTGTCTACTTCAATAATGTCGGTACCTATTCCTATGATCATTTCTGTTTCATTTTTTCGTTACACTCACGAATTACTTTCTGAAGGTATTCTGTTTCGTGTTCTCTCGGGATTTCCTTTGTTAAAGCAATTTCATAATATTTTACTGCAGTTGCAAAACTGTTTAAAGACCGGTAATAGTCTCCTAATAACCAGTACGTATAATAAAACTCCGGATTAGTTTCGATAATTCCGGTATAATCCCGAACCATCGTCAGAGAAACAGCATGCGGAACCTCTCTCTGTGTAAATAATATAGAGTGCTTATATTCCTTATACCGCAGAAAATCTTTGTACTTTTCAGAAAACAGGAACGTATCGGCAGGGATGTTCCGCTCCTGTTCACAAAGTTCCTGATTATTTTTAAGGCCAGGATAGCGGGCAAAGATCTTGTTCAGATCATAGCATACATACTCTCCCAGTTGGTAAGGATTGCTGGAAACCCATACCAATTGTTCCTGTGGTTTGAAAATGATTGAATGATGAGCAATCAGTTGGTTCAGGGCTTTCTCATTTCCCATCCCGATGTCTTTGTCGTCCAGCCCTCTCTGGTCACGCAGTATGAGGGCTGCGGTCTGTTCATTAAGCGGAGCATGACGGTTGAGCAATTGCTGCAGGCGCTGGTACCGGTATACCGAAGAGCGTTCTTTTACATCCTCTTTCGAGTTGAAATTTTCTCCCTGGAAGTGATTGGAACAGGAAAGTTCGTTTCCGGTAGTTTCCAGTAAGCCTATTTTAGAAGGAGATTTTTCAATGATACAGGTTCTGTCTTCGGATGCGGATCCGATCATAATCGCCTCCGATACGAATGTTTTCCTTTTTTGGGCGATGGCATATGCTTCCTCAATTGTGGCAGCATACTGAAGGATCTCTCTGGAAAGTACGGAAATAGGAGTAGCAGCCGCAGAAGGAATGTCTGACTTCGAAGCATTGATCGTGACCGTCAATCCCTTTTCATTCATGCCGGAGACTACGCCGGTGAAGCCTGCCCAGGTTACATACATGAATTTATAACCGGAATCGGGTTTTATGAAACAGACGATCTTCTCTTCAGCAAACCCCTCTCCTACAAAGAAATCAAAGTTCCGGGCAATAAGTAAAGAACTGTCGGCCGTCCGGCTGTTCCAGGTAGAGAAAGCGGTACAACCCGGCACCATTTCTTTATCCTGCAAAGCGTGTCCGATATCATGAGCAGCATGATAATTCAGAATGCGTTCGTAATTTGTACCGATATAGGAATAATCAGCAGAAGCGGAGAAAGAAACTCCGTAAATCTCTTTTTTATACTCTTCCGGTATATGATCGTCAATATCCCGATTGAACCAAAGGATGAAGTATTTCAGAAATTTCAGGTAGCTTTCGGAAGGGATCATATGTTTGATCTGTCCCACAAAGTCATCCTCTTGTTTCACCACCAGTTCCCGGGCCAGTTTCCCATGCACAACCCCTCTTTCAAAGGCTTCTCCTTCGAGGTACATTTCCCAGATTCCTTGTTTATTTTTTCGAAGCCAGTTGTTTTTTAAGACATAAAAATCCGCACCAAGCTCCTTACGTTCGACTGTCAATACTTCGGTATTGACATGTTCCGGAACATCTATGGAAATAACAAAATTGTAGTAGATCAGAAATACTGCTATGACCACCAGCAGTAGTAATGCAAAATATTTGACCGCTTTCAGTACGTATTTGAAAAAAGATTTCATGCGTTTTTTATGACTATAGGAAATGATCCTTATCCGGCCCGACCATGTTACAAAGATACCTTTTTCAGACTATATAATCGAATTTTTAATCTTATGCCTTTTTGTGACGGATGATAAAAATGATATTGGAAGTAAACTGGGTATTGTCCAGCGTTTCGACGGAGACCGGATAATTAGTTACGGTAGCGATTATTTTCTGAGAAGACGTGAAATAAAGCTTGTCGACTGTGACCTTGTTAAAGCCAAATAACTTGGTAGAGAAGAATTCCGTCAGCTTTGTTCCCTGATGCCTCTGCTGCATCTCACTGTTCCCGTCACGGATGATCAGAACTCCTTCCTGATTCAGGTTTTCAAGGCATTGCCGGATCAGACGGGTCTGATCTTCTTCGGTAAGATAATGTAATACATCACTGATCACAAACGCATCGCTTTTCTCATAAGAGAAATCCAATACGTTGCTGGCATGAAAGTGAAGCCTGTCTGTGCGGGAAACGCCGTTCTGTGCAATGGCTATTTTCTCTTCGTCATAATCAATACCGGTTATTTCTCTTTCAGGAGCTGTCAGGCTGAGCATATAGGATAGATATCCGTACCCACATCCTACGTCTACAATTTTCCCCTGTTTCGGGAGAAGCTCGTCAAAAAGTTTATAATTATCTTCCAGACCGGTCTTGATCCTGCTGTACCATTCTACGACCGGACCTTTATAAACATAATTTTTGATCAGCCGGCCTCTCAGCAAGGTAGTAGGGGCTATTTTATTCTTCTGAAAAGTATAACTGTTATGAAGAGATTCCTGTGTAGAAAAGGGAATCCAGTGAATGTATTTCCAGAGGAACGGAAATGCAAGCGCTTCTCCGCATTTCTGCTCTGTAAACAAAATAAAATCACTCAGACAAAAAGAAAAACGGGAAGCAAGATGCATCGTTCTGGTGTCAGAGATCCAGGAGACCAGTCTGATGAAGAAAGTTCCCAGGAAAAAGTATACGATCAGCCCTGCCGACAAGATCATCGACTGGAAAGTGATCGGCAACCTGCCTTTCCGGACCCTTTCGGAGATCAGCCAGCCATAAAGAAGCGGCTGGATGACCAGGGAAACAAAAACAATACAGGTGATGCCAATGATGGTCACCAGTGCAATGGACTGAAGGGCCGGATGTTTGGCTACGATCAGCACTCCGATTCCCACGATCACGGTAAAGGCCGACAGGATAATGGAATTCCGGTAAGACCCGAGTACATTTTTCCCGTATTTGTATTCCTGTTCCAGACCGTCCAGTGTGAAAATACTGAAATCGTCCCCCAGCCCGAACATGAAAGTGCACAGGATAATATTCACGATGTTGAATTTTACACCAAACAGTCCCATAATGCCCAGGATCCAGATCCAGCTGATCATCATAGGAAGAAAGGCGATCAGGGCCAGTTCTATCCTTCCATAGGAAAGAAACAGGAATGAAAATACAAGTGTAGAACACAGGAAAAGGATCAGATTGAAATCTTCGTTCAGTATTTTGGCAAACATGGTAGTCATTGAGGCACGATCGATGACATACAGTTGATCAAAATTCTCAAAAGCTTTGTAAACGGTGCTTTTGTTTTCCTGGGCTACTTTCAGGACAGTGATGACGGATACTTCTGTTTCTTTTTCGTTGATATATTCCTGTAAGAATAATTCTTTGAAAGCCGTACCGGAAGCATCTTCCTGTGGAAGATAGTTTTTGGTCAGCACGGACAGAAAAGGAGTAAATGCTGCTTCCTTAAACCTGAATTCAGCTCCGTACCGGTATAATTTTTCCCTCAATTGTGCTACGCGTTGCGGATGCCAGAAATTATTCCAACGTTGTATCTTCTCATTCCTGGCAGCGTCTGTCAGCAGGAACTCTCCTGCATCGGAATATTTTTTCACAACATTGTCTGCCATTAATGCTTGAATAGCAGGTTTGGCAGAAGCATTTTTCTGAAGGGCTTCCGAAAGCGTTGCTCCCTGCGAAACGAGGAAGACCGATTTTAGTTTATAGTTGGTAAGTTTATCGAGATTATTTTCTGCCTGCTCCAGTTCAGGAGAAATATAGCTGAGTTTGGTCATATCCGTTTCAAATTCCACCTTGTCATAGGTGTATAAAAACAGGGAAGTGAGTGCAATGATCAGTACCAGCAGCACCTTATTTTTGTGAAAAGAGTAAGCTGTGATCTTATCCAGCAAACCAGGCGTATGTTCTTTCTCTTTTTGAGCAGAAGGTTTTCCGGACAATTGAGGAAGAATAACAAGACAGCAAAAAGCGGCTCCTATCAGGCTGAGTGCGGCAAACAATCCCATATCCTGCAATGCTTCCGACTGCATGAAATGCAGGCAGAGAAACGCTCCTACTGTAGTAGTACAGCCCAGGGTAAGAGGAACAGTCAGATCGGAGATCACTTTTGAGACAGAACGTTCATGTTTTAAGTGTGTAAAGAAATGAAGCGAATAATTGATCGCAATTCCCAATACGATAGAACCGGCTCCTAAAGCAATGGCAGAGATCTCTCCACGGATCAGGGTGATCAGTCCAAGTGAAAAACAAGCTCCAAAAAGTACCGGGAGAAAAATAAGCAGAATGGTTTTCAGATTTCTGAAATATAACAGCAGCCCCAGGAAAATTACCACGATTGCTACGGTAGTGGTAAGGAAAGCATCTTGTTTGATCTGGGAAACATTGGCTACGGCAATGGCGGGCGAACCAAAGTATTCTGACCGGACCGCAGTATATTCGGTGCGCGAAAGTTCCGTCAGCAGTTCTGACAACCCTTTGATGAAAGCAGTATTTTTATCCGAATCGTTGGCAGGATATCCTATTGAAAGGTATAGAAAAAGTGTTTTACGGTCTTTGGTCATAAAATGACCATCGTACAGTTCGAAACTTTCTTCCGATTGTAATCTTGCCAGTTTCTGCAAGGCATAATTATTAAAACGTAAAGGATCTTTAATAATAAAACTTTTAAGTATCGTACCTTCCGGAGAAAGGATCGTCTCCTGGTTTTTTCTGAGCTGATCGTAGATCGACGAGTCGGTTAACTGTGTTTCTATCTTTTTATAATCTTCCTCTTCCAGGTAGTAAGGCAGATGATCATACAGCAGGTCAAAAACATTCGCGGTAGTTTCTTCATCTACTTTGTATTTGATCTCTTTTAACCAGGTACTGTCGTACCGGGCCTGCAATTGTTCCGCCAGTGCATCGGCATATTGAGTCAGCAGCTCGGGATCTACGGCGGCAGAATCCTTTAAAGAAACACTGATGATAATACGTTCATTTGCTTTCAGGTTTTGAATAACTTCCTGGTATTTTTTCAGTTTCTGATCTTTCGGAATAAAGGCAGAAATATCCTCTTTCAGTACGAGCTTGACAGACAGATAGATCAGGAAGGAAAAAAAAGTCAGAAAAAGCAGGTAAAATACAGGCTTTCTGGATTCAAATAGTTTGTAGAGTAATACAAAAGGGTTAGACATAATACTTTTTTATTTCCTTTGTCAATCTGCGTTCACAGGTTTATTAATAGAAGACGGATCTTTTCTAAAAACAGACAGAATAGCCCAGGTGATCATACCCAGGAAAACTGCTGATATAATAGCCAGTGCAGTACCTCCGATCACGAACTGGTATAAAAATTTCAGAAAATCATGTTGGGTGAGATTGAAATCCAGGACAAGATCGTGGGAAGGATTGCGCAGGAAAAATGCTCCGAATTTATAACTCATAAACATGATGAAGACATTCATGGGAGGGAAACTGATATTTGCACTTGCCACTACAATGGCTACGTTTAAGCGGAACAGCAGCGCCAGCGGAATGCCCACAGCCAGTTGGAATCCCCAGATCGGAACAATGCCTATAAAAATACCGAACGCTACAGAAAGTGCTTTCTTAATATTACTTTCTTCACTGCCTACAATACTGTTTTTTACGTCAGTCCAGAATTTTTTTTTTCCTAGATTCAGGATCAGCTTTACCGGACGGACAATGAAGAAGGACATCAGGACAAATAATGTATTCAGCATGGTGATCCTGAATACATCAGGGCCGGGACGAAAATGAGAGACCCGGTCACTCCCGTAATAGACACTTACCGGTTCGGACGTCACGTTGATCCCGGCCCAGGCCGAGCGTACCATCACTTCGATCTCAAATTCAAATTTTCCGGTAAAGAATTTCATCTTCTTGTACTGTCCGATCGGATACAGGCGAAAACCTGACTGGGTATCCGGAAGTCGTATTCCGGTAATGACCCAATACCAGAAGCTGGAAAACTTGTTTCCGATACTGCTTTTACCCGGTACACTTGCCTGATCCATGTTGCGGGCTCCGATGATCAGGATATTTTTTTCACGCTCAAGCCGGTGAATCAAAGTAGGAATGTCGTGCGCATAATGTTGCCCGTCAGAATCAAGCGTAATGGCAAATTCATATCCTTGAGCGATTGCGAACTTGAATCCTTCCCGGAGTGCAATTCCTTTTCCCCTGTTTTTGGGGAAGTTCACCCGTTGAATTTCGGGGATGGAATCAAGAATCTGAGGAGTAGAATCGGTCGAACCATCGTTTACCACAACGAGGTCATCAGTATACTCAAGCACCTCCCGGATGACTTTTTTTACCGTTCGCTCATTATTGTAGGTTGGTATTAAAACACAACACTTTAACTCTTTGAATATAGGTTTATATGTTGAGGGAATGTTCATTTATCAGACTCAAAGTTACAACTTCCGGCGTTGTATTGCCAGATTTGGTTGATTTGTCGTTTAATTTTAAATAAATTGCTGTATATTAATAAATTGTTAATATTAATTGTGTATGTTAACAACCTAAAAGACAGTATACCAATAGGCTATCTAACAAGCAGGTTTTGTAACCACAATGTTAAAAACAATCCTGTTCGGTAACACAAAGTTAATTTATTACTTTTATTATATTCTTAACAAATTAAGTAGCGTTATGCCTGAAGTAATTAAAGACCAAAGAAAAGCCTTAAAAACAACAATCACAAATGCAATTTCTACAGCTTTAGCTAAAAATAAGCATTTAAAAAACAAAAAAGTACAAAAAGCAATTGAAGAAGCTGCATCCGCAATTGTCAAAAAAATTACCAAAGCAGACAAAGTAAAAACAGAAGAAGTCACCAAGGAAAAAAAGACAAAAACAGCCAAAACAACTGAGGTGAAGAAACCTGTTGTTAAAAAGGTAGTCAAAACTCCCAAGGCTCCTAAAGCACCTAAAACTCCGGTGGCCAAACCAGCGGCAAAGTAATGAGCAAACGGTCATTTCAATGATCTTCTCTGTTGAGTTGAAATGACCGTTTTGAAAATACTCCCTCATTATTTTCAAACATTTTTTAATTTATTCTGTGTTTTGGAATATCTTGCGCTGCATTAAAAAGTAAAGATATGTCTCTTCTGGAATTGCTGCCGGCAGATCAACTGGAATTTAGCCGACCTGTTGTATACCTGATCTCTGAAGCTACGTTTAATCCTCCTCCCTCCTTTTTGACCAAAGAGGAAACTGAATTTATCAATCGTACACTTGAAAAAGGAATCGCAGTAGCAGAATTGATTTCTGCCGCTAAAACTGTTTGGGTCATTCCCGCGGTAAAAGCTGATAAAAAAGAGGACCGCCTTGAAAAATACCGCCGTGCAGGAGTCCTGATCGCCGGAAAACTGGCAGCCTGTAAGCAGTCTGAAGTCTCTGTATGGGCGGAAGAGACACCGGAAGAAGTGCTGGCACTGGCAGAAGGAATTGTGCTGGCTGCTTATCGTTTTTCAAAGTACAAATCCGACAGTAAATCGCTGCTGAGCAAAGTATATGTTACTTCCGGGACCCTGGATGCCAAAAGCATATACGAACAGAATATTTTGCTGAAAAGCGTACAGCTCACCAGGGATCTTGTAAACGAACCGGTACTTTTTTTGACAGCCGAACAATTGAGTCATGAAATTGTCCGGTTAGGAGAAGAAGCCGGATTTGCGACGGAAGTATTCAATAAAAGTAAGATCCAGAGTCTTAAAATGGGAGGCCTAATGGCTGTGAATGCAGGAAGTCCGAACCCTCCTACTTTTACCGTATTGGAGTACAAACCGGAACATTTGCCGGAAGGTTCTAAGCCCGTGGTATTGGTAGGAAAAGGCGTGGTCTACGATACCGGAGGATTGAGTCTCAAACCTACCGAGCATTCCATGGATATGATGAAATGCGATATGGCCGGAGCGGCGGCAGTGGCCGGTACCTTTTATGCCGTTGCTAAAAATAAATTACCGGTACACCTCATAGGCCTTATTCCTGCTACGGAAAACCGTCCGGATGGCAACGCCATTACTCCGGGCGATATCATCTCCATGCACAATGGAAAAACAGTGGAAGTATTGAACACCGATGCAGAAGGCCGGCTGATCCTGGCCGATGCCTTGTCTTATGCAGCCAGGTATGAACCTTCCCTGGTCATTGACCTGGCCACTCTTACAGGCTCCGCGGTCCGCGCGATCGGGAAAGAAGCAATTGTTTATATGGGCAATGCCGAAGAATCTGTAAAACAGGATTTTGAAAAAGCTGCCTGGAAAGTGTTTGAGCGGGTGGTGGAATTTCCTCTATGGGAAGATTATGATCAGCACATTCAATCGGACATTGCCGATCTGAAAAATGTCGGGACGTCCGAAGCCGGTGCTATTTCAGCCGGTAAATTTCTTGAGCACTTTACATCCTACCCATGGCTTCACCTGGATATTGCGGCCGGAGCTTTTATGACTTCTCCTTTTCACTACTGGGGAAAAGGAGGTACAGGGATCGGTGTGAGACTTTTATATCAGTTTCTGAAAGAGCGTACGGTATAATCCTCTGCGATGACTCCAATAGACTACAGCAGAAATTTTCATTGACAGTATAAGCAGCATTTTGAAAAATAAAATAAATAGGTAACTTTAATTCACATTAAAAAATAATAATACACCTTATGAAAAAGATCTTTTTATTATGTATCGCCATCGCTTCATTGGCCCTGGCAACAGAAAGTAACGCACAGTTCAGTGCAGGCCTTCGATTAGGATTCAACGCTTCGAAATTTTCAGGAACTATGCCGGTCACTAATGAAAAACTACAGTTTGTACCGGGAGTACATATCGGTCCTTATTTCCGGATGGCATTTAAGGAAAAGTACAGAGTACAGACAGAAGTATTGTTCAGTACAAAAGGATCCAGTTATTTAGGATTTCAGGGGCTTGACACTGAAAGATACTACAACATCCCGTTTTACCTGGACATCCCGGTATTGTTTAACTACAATCCTGTAGCCGGTCTTTATGTAGAAGCCGGAGTACAGCCGTCTTTTGCCCTGACACAATTAAACTTCAGCGCCAATACAGAAGCCGAATTTGACAAAGGCAACCTGAAAACATTTGACTTCGCTCCTGTAGTAGGAGTTGGATATGAATTCAGCAAAGTAAGTCTTGGATTAAGAGGAGCATTTGGGGTGACCAATATTTACCCTCCGGTATCTTTACTTCTCTGGAATTATACCCCTACCAATAAAAACGTCAGCCTGATGGCTACTTTCGGATTTAAGTTTTAATAGCGACAATACCAGTATTGGCTGACAGTCCGTTTTGCCATTGATTTTCGGGGCCGGGTTTTAAAACCTGGCCC
>CAYTGJ010000085.1:0-20275 GCA_964437245.1 uncultured Chitinophagaceae bacterium | reverse complement strand
GTATTGTATAAGAATATTTCTTTCGGGAGGGCGAGAACCATTCATAATGTATTTGTTTGTTGGTTGAATAAGGATTGATTTGAGAAAAAGCAATGATCGTTTCCTTAGGATGTAATTCTTCCAGACGGATAAATCCTTTTTTGTCTTTTACTCCTAACAAGACGTTAATAGGGCCCGGCTCATAAAAGTATGGATCCAGCAAAGGTTCCTTGGCTGAAACGGTAAAAGTATTTTCAATCAGCACTGTCCCTTCTTTCTGAAGGATGCATGTCCATTGCCCTTCTTCCATAGCTTCCTTTCTGTTGAATTTTTTCCATATCGTAGACCATTCATGATCGATATACCAATCTTCTTCCTGGATAGCACCGGATGGCGATTTCCAGATACACTTTAAATGGACATCATCTTCATATGGAATTACACTGGACCAGGCGAAAATATTCTCTTTCGGATGTACAGATTTTCTCGGTATAAAATTTTTATTACGGTCTACATTTCCAAACCCTAATGTTTTGGGACCGCAGGTCTGAATATCCTTTTCTGTAAATTCTTGTTCCGACTGAGTGTATCCCTCCAGCCGACTGACAAATTTATTGTTGATCCGAAGATACCAAGATGGTATTTTTTTGCTGTAGAGAGCAACCCGATCCTGATATTGTCCGGCCAGGTTATTTTGTTCTCGTGGATCTTCTTTCAAATTGTAGAGTTCGGGAAATTTGTTTTCAATTTTACGGACAATGAACTTCCATTCGCCGTCTTTTAATCCCCAAAGTTCCGGTTGACTGTTTTTATGGAAATAATGGATTCTGTTTTGATAGTCGGATGATAATAGATTTTGTCCTGTAACGGGTTCGTGTGGAATTCCATTGTATGCCGCAATCGTAGGTAGAATATCGCCGATGTATCCTTTCTTTTTTGAAATCAGAAGAGGTCCTTTTTTCTTTGGATCAATAATGAGTAGGAAATTACGAATGTTTTCCTCGTAAAGATAGTTTTTGTGGAGATAATTCTGGAAATGGATATCTGCGAAAGCTTCTCCATGGTCTCCTGAGATACATAAGATCGTATTTTCAAATAACCCCATTTGTTTTAATTCCTGCACGATCTGGCCAATAAGAAAGTCGGTATAGTGAATGGCATTATTGTATTTGGAAAGATCGTCCGATCCTTTGAATGGACCTGTATAATCTCTTGGAACACTGTATGGATGATGTGTTCCAAGGTTCATAAATTCGATGAAGAATGGTTGATTTTTATTGATACTGTCATGAAGCCAACGAACCATGGCCTTATACGGTTCCATTTCATTTATGCCCCAGGAATTCAGTTTGTGTTGGTTGGTATAACTTTCTTTCATGGTCTCCGGCATGAATTTATAATCAAAAGCTTGTGATTTATAAAATCCATCCAGTGCTTCGAAGTCCATAAACTGGGCCGTAAACAGAGCGGTTTTATAATTTTTATTTTTAAATATGGAAGGAATGGTCGCACCTTTGTAGGGAAGAATCATTTCTCGAAACACACTGCCGTATGTCAGGGTATTTCCTCCCGTCAGAATAGGCATGTGTGATCGGGTAGTGGCTGGAAAAGTGTTGCATAGTTCGGGAAACAGAATAGTATTTTCCGTCATCGAAAAAAGTGTAGGAGTAAGATCTTGTCTGATGGTTCCTTCTTTCAGGATATTCAATGCTCCTACAGATTCCAGCACAATGTAGATAACATTAGTAGGTATAGTATCCTTTTTCCTCTCTTTTATATAGGAATCCAATAGCTCATCACGGGTACTTTTTTCTGAAAATACCACCTGGTAAATATTATCTTTCACTTCTGTATAAACTGCAGGCAGAATAGAAGTGTCAGTATTCCCTAAACTGCGGATAAATGTAAAAAAGCAGTTGCGGGTAACTGTGGTGGGAATAGTTGTAAATGCCAGGAAGACAGAGCCGGCTACGACGTAGGCGAGTGATACAAAGAGAACTTTTTTTGATCTTTCAAATGCACTATATTTTAATGGAGCATTGAATAGCTTTTGATAGGAAAAGTATAATAGTATCAGGGCCAGCAGAACGTGAAAAATAAAATACACATCAAAAAACGAAACAACAGAATCGAATAATAAGGCCGGATCAAAACTTTGTCCTTCGGGATCAAATCCAAAGCGTATATGATCAAAATAGATCGAATAGAAAATCTGGTCGATGGTCAAATATATAAGAATAATAATGCATAGTATAAATCCTGTACACCGTCCAATAGTTTTTTTTATCAAGAGAGATAAAAGTAATGTAACTAGTAAAATAAAAATAATATTTTCTGATTGGCCAAGGAAAAACATCCAAAGATCATCGGAGACTCCGGATATGTTACCAGAAAATAAATATTTTCGTAGTATATTTTCTGATTGAAGAATCAATATATACCAGAAAATAAAAAGCGAAACGAGCCAGGAATTATAAGAAAATTTCAGTTTTGACATATCGTATTAATTCTCTTTAGTACAGGAGAAAATAAAAGCAGGAGGGAAGTTCAATAGAGTGAATTCTGTTTTAACATTTGTAAAGATCTGTTTTATCAATTTGGAAACCGCAATGGAGTATTGGAATTGTATGAATTTCCCATTGCAGTTTAGAGAAGAATGAATCTGCGTAAGTATTTTATTTTTGATCCTGCGGGAAAAATTGGTAAGGGGTAAAGAAGAGATCACAAAATCGACTTCATAGAAATTTGATTGGTCTAATAGGATTTTTAGATGTTCGGCAGATCCTGAAACAAAGACGACTCTTGGATCCTTTATTTCATTCTCCAGATGCTGATAAAAGAATGCATTGGATTCGATGAGTATCAATTTGCTTTGGGTATTCATTTTTTTTAAGAGTTCAAAGGTAAATATTCCTGTCCCCGGCCCAAGTTCTACGATCGTGACTGGCTTTTCGAAATCAATCGTTTCGGTCATTTTTTTTGCCAGGAATTTAGAACTTGGAATAATAGAGCCAACTTCTTTATGATGATGGATAAACTGATGGATAAATTGTCTGAGTGCTGCCATATTCTTGACTTTTATTAAACAATGAAGGCCAAACATTACTGCTTGGCCTTCATTCTGCTATTTGAGTATTATTCTATTGTTATTTTCCTGCTTACGATGGCAGAGCCGGAAATGATTTCTACGATCCACATCCCTTTAGGATATCCTTGCAGATCTATTTCTGCATAATATTCTCCATTGATGGCAACTTTGTTTTCAGAATGGATTATCTGCCCTTGTATATTCATAATCTTCAGGATAGTACTTACTGTTTCATTTGTTTTGAAAGATAATGAGAGGCGGTCCTTTGCGGGGTTAGGATAAGCCAGGAGTACAGTTGAAGAGGGAGAGGATTCACGGGTATCGGTACATTGGGTTACGGTAATTGTTACGGAATTTGAATTGGAACAACTTGTATACGGATTTGTTTCGGTTAAAGTATAGGTGATCGTTTCGGTAGGGGATGCGGTAGGAGCTGCAATTCCATCGTTGGACAGATCGGTAGGAGGATCCCAGCTGTAAACATTGTCACCGGTTGTACTTCCTAACTGGATACTTTCTCCGGCACATATCGTCGCAGCACTTCCTGCTATAGCCAAAGGAGGTTCGTCATCGGTAACTGTAGCGGTGAGGGTTATAAATTGTGAATTATGACAGGCGTTTCCATTGATTGAATCTACTGAGAAAACAGCAAACTGAGCAACGGTATCTTGCGGAAGTACAGTAGTAGTGTAGTGCGCGGATGTCATTTGAAGAAAAATTGCTTCCATTGTTGTACCAGCAGATCCAGAACCTGTATCGTATCCGGTTTCGGCCCCTTCTGTTTCTTGTTCTTGGGATTCGGAAACCGATTCTGACTTTTCTGATGACCCGGACGATCCGGACGACCCTGATGACCCAGATGATCCGGATGACCCGGACGACCCTGATGATCCAGACGACCCATTCCCAAAATCTACGCCTGTTACCGTTGATCCATCTCCTCCGTACCAGGCATAGTAGGGACCTCCTGAAGTAGTAGTAAAGGTAACGGTACCTCCGCCACATCTTTTCTTGGTGGTTTGTTCTACTGTAGGAGCAGTAGGCGATGCTACACGAAGTGTGGCGGTCTGGTTCATCTTATGAATACAATAGCAAGAAAAACCTGTTACCCATGCGGACGAAGTATTAAAATTGTTAAGGGTAAGGTCATTGTTGCCGGAAGTAAGATCCTTGGCAGAAGCCCCACTTCCATCTTCAAAATTCCATAAACCAATCAAACCTGCTTCATTTCCTGACAGGCAAACGTTTTTATAAAATGAAATCGAATCGACAGGACGTGCGATATTCCATAAACGGTAGTCGTCGATAATACCAGGACCGAAGAATGTACTGCCTGGGCTTCCACCAATATATAGACTGGAAGTCGGATTGATCAGTAAGGAAGTGGAATTTGATGCCACATTAACGCCATCTAAAAATAATTTTAGTTCTGTGGAAGTACCATCATGGTTCCAGGTAGCAGCAATATGGTGCCAGGAACCCGCTGTAAGCAATTTAGTATCGTTTGTACTGACAAAAAGGTTATTATTGTCTGGTGATCCTCCATACATGAAATGAAGACCTGCCTCTGGATGTAAAGAAATATAAAAGGAGCCAGGTTGATTAAATGCAATACCATTGGAGATTAGTATATCGTCCTGATGAACGCTCCAGTCGTCCTTTTTTACCCAGGCTTCCCAGGTGCCGGAACGGTAATTGATGGGAGCATTCGTAATAGCATAATCGTTCGTACCGTCAAAGGCTAATCCTCCTTCAGGGGAGGAAGCCTTTCTTCCCAGTACATTCAACGTGGTAGTAGCGTTTACTGTAGAAGTAGTAAGCGTAAGAGCGGTTTCTGTACCTTGGGTCCAGCTGGTTAATATGTTTCCTGTTCCAAATACAGAATATTCCACATCCGATTCCGAGTTTTCAAGTTCAATAACTGCCGATGCATTTATACAGCCTCCGGTAGCGGTCATCGTGAACGGTTGATCCGTAATACACTGAGCTGATAATTTTCCGGAAAGGGATACGATCCATGCTAGTACTAAAATTGATCTTGGCAACAATCGCATGCATTGTTGACGTGAAAATTGGTTTGATAAAGGTATCATCATATAATTTTGATTTAGAAGTGAATTGTGGCTTTAATTATATCTGTGAAATTACAGGCTAAATGGCGCTGTTCACAATGAGAACGTATTAAATGTATGTGAACGGGATCTTTTTGTATGCGAATTTTTGGCGATGGGAAAAAGCCCGTTTATTTACATTGGAAAGTGTTTTTTTATGGGAGGGATATACTAACTTGTCCGTTGAAAAACAGATATTCTCATGCTGCTACTTCTTAGAAAAGTAATTAATTTTGGAACCGATGATACAACGATGGAGGCCTATCAAAAGCATTCTATAAGGCTTGTAAATGGACTCAGTATATTAATTATCATTGCGAAAGTTGCCGGTGAGTTAATTACTTATTGTATTGGTGATACAACCTTGCTTCTCAAGACACTTTTAGGGACGCTATTTGCTAACTCTGGATTTGCCCTCGTACTTTATTTAAATTCAAAGCGAAAATTTATTTATGCAAAATGGATCTTTACCATTCTACTTGTTTTGATCATGGTCACCATTCCATTCATGGTTCCGCATAATGTGAATGGTGACGGTATATTTTTGGTGGTAATCCTTATTTTTGCCGCTATATTCAACGAAACCAAAACAATATTGATGTTAACACTGTTAATTTCTTTGCTATTGATAGGCTGGCATCTGATGGATCATTATTCTATTTTGCAGGTAGAAGAAGTAGAGGGAGAAAAAATGTTATATATTGAAATCCACTATACAATTCTTACGGTTGCTATTTTACTGATCGCTTTATTTTCAGTGAAAAGAACTACTTCTGATTATCAACGGGAACTTACCAGGAATTTACAGGAGAAAGATTTGCTGATCAAAGAAATTCACCATCGTGTTAAGAATAATTTACAAGTGATTGTAAGCATGCTGAGGATTGAACAGGACAATGTTAAATCCAAAGAAGCGCTGGAGGTGATTAATAACATCAAAGCAAGGGTAACGTCGATGACCCTTGTGCACAATAAGCTTTATCAGGATCATGGATATCATGGAACAAACATTCAGGAGTATTTGACGGAGCTTAGTACCTTGCTGATTGAAATGTCGAGTTATAAAAACGGATCCATCAGAAAGATAATTGAGGTAGAGGATCTTAATATTGGTCTGGAGCTTTCAATTCCAGTGGGATTAATTGCTACCGAGATTATTTCTAATTCTGTAAAACATGCTTTTGCACCTGATCATACCGCAGTCATTGAGATAACAGGAAAAAAAATTTCAGATACGAAGTATCAGTTAGAAATAAAAGACAATGGGAAAGGGATTGATCCTACCGTTTCAATAAAAGAAAATATGGGTTTTTTACTGATCAACATCTTAAGTAAGCAAATCAATGGACAGATAGAAAGAATAAATGATCAAGGGTTGGTCACTAAAATAATTTTTCCGATATGAAAAACAACGATTCCATACTTATTGTAGAGGATGAATCAATCATTGCTGAAGAGTTAAAGCGAATAGTGATGAAACTGGGATACACTGTAACCGCTGTAGTTCACCGGTATGAAGATGCTGTAGAATCTTTACGTTCCAACACTCCATCGCTTGTATTACTTGATATCGGCTTGGATTATTCAGATAAAGATGGGATTGAGCTGGCCGAACATATTAATGAAAAATATAAAATTCCTTTCATCTACATTACTGCCAATGCCGATAGTCTTACCGTTAATCGGGCGAAAGTCAGCAAGCCTCATTCCTATATTTTAAAGCCTTTCAATGAAGAGACCATCTATGCTAATCTGGAAGTGGCACTTTACGATAAGAGGCAATTAAAAATGGTGATCATCAAACAAGGAACTAAAAAGATCGAGCTTGATCCTTCTAAAATATTGTATGTAAAAGCGGATAATATTTATATAGAAATTTACTTAGTCAATAATAAAAAATATGTGATACGTTCTTTTTTGAAAAAATTTCATAAGGAAGAACTACCTCATAATTTTTTTGTTCAGGTACATCGATCCTATCTGATCAATCGAAATTTTATACAGTCGTATACGAATGATTATGTGATGGTGGGAGAAGAGAAGATTCCTGTTGGAAGTTCTTATAGAGCGGTGTTCTCTAATCTTTAAGAAATTTGTAAACAGAAATGTTTTGAGTAGAAATTTTAGCTTTTATTAACCATCAAATTTTTCGAATTCGAACATAGAAATGGAGTATGATTATAGAGATTTTTACTCTCTGTTTGCGAGCTACTCCATGCTGGTCTCATATCCGAATAGATGTATTTTTTGAATTTTTATTTGCTTTTGAGCTGCTTACCAAGAGGTATTTGAAGAATGAAAGCACAATCTGTTTTTGGTAACCAAATTTTTTAAACGATTTTCCAATTCAGAATACTAATTTACCACTATTGTTCAAAAGAGAACCCTATGAAAGCCAAAAGGAGATTTCACTCTTTATATCTATTTTACCACATTTTATTTATTGTTTTAAGTAGAAGGGAGCAGAGTATTTTAATCCCGCTATTAAAGTGATTTCTATTGCGTTACCTTCGATTCTTTTTGGTTTGTCAATTAAGCAAGATAATTTTACTGAAGAATTAAAAACAACAAATTATATACTTACACGTGAGACGTCAGATTCAGAAAATATTCTTTCCTGACGGAATCATTTACAGTAAGCCTGAAAGACAATATCGAACTTTTCGGAAGAATTCTTTACTGCACTTAATGAACATTCTCACAAGCAGTTATACAAAAAAGAAAGCGGACTTTTCAATTGAAATATTGAATAAGTCCGCTCAAGTACCCAGAGTCGGGATCGAACCGACACTCCTTACGGAACACGATTTTGAGTCGTGCGCGTCTACCAGTTCCGCCATCTAGGCATTTTCGGGTACGGGATGCAAAGGTATTAAAATACTTCTGAAAAACACAAAAATACTTTTAAAATTAGAAATAAACAGTTTCGAGCCTTTTAAAAGTAGCTATTCCAGTCTTCGGACCGGCGAAATAATATGTAAGTCAATTAAATAGACTTTTTGTCTTAAAATGATTACATTTAAAACTGAGAAATTAAACATTATGCGTGACATAAGAATGATAGTCCCCTTATTCGCTCTCGGGGCCCTCTTTTTTTTAGGAAGTTGTACCGATAGTAGCAACGATAAACCTGTGACGGAAGTGGATACGCTCGTTACAGATACTTTGCCTCTGGTGCAGCCGGCTGATACTATCGTAGCCCCTCCTAAACCTTCCGCTACCTATATTCTTACTCAAAATGACAAAGCGATCCTTGAATTACTCCAGAGTATCGAAATGGGACTTTCGTTCAACGAAGTGAAAGCCCGGTATCCTTCTTTGAAGGGAATCCGTCCGGAAGATAAAAAGGATGAACTAGCCGCCGCAGGGTATACAGAATCCGTCTGCAGGCAGGCCCTTTTCGGAAGCGAAGCTTCGGCAGAGTTCAATTTTAAGGATGATAGCTTGTATGCCTATATTTTTGTCTACAATGAACAAAACTCAGAAAAAGTAGAAAAGGTCTTTCAGGCTGTCAAAAACTATTATTCGACAAAATGGGGACCTCCGATTCCGGAAATGATCGAGGAAGAAAACCACTATAATCAAAGTTTTGTCTGGACAGGAGAGCATGTGATTCCTTTCCTGAGCTATAACCTGAATACGAATACCATTGCCTGGGGCAAACGGTATGAAAAATCATTATAATCTAATAAAAACAAAAACACCTTCTGGATCCCAGAAGGTGTTTTTGTTTTTTGGCTTTTGCTCCTCTTAAAGTAGCTCCCAGTCTCTGTTGAGAATCCCCAGAGAATAGTGTGCTGTCATATCATAAGCGCAGGGAACAATGGAAACATAGTTATTTTCCAGAGCCCACTCATCTGTATCTTCCGATTTGTCGGTGTTCACAAACGTACCACTCATCCAGAAATATCTTCTGCCGTTCGGATCATGGCGTTCTTCAAAATTTTCCTGCCATTTGGCGATCGCCTGGCGGCAGATTTTGATTCCTTTCAATGGAAGTACGGATTTGATCGGGAAGTTGACGTTAAGTGCTACTCCTATAGGAGGATTATTCTTCAAAGCCTGTTCGGCAATTTTTCTTACATATTCTTTGACATGCGAAAAATCAGGTCTTGGTTTATAATCACAGAGAGAAAAACCAATGGCGGGAAGTCCTTCGATCGCTGCCTCAATGGCGGCCGACATAGTACCGGAGTACAGCACGGAAGTAGAAGAGTTGCTGCCGTGGTTAATACCACTTACCACAAGATCCGGAACCCGGCCTTTGAGTACATAGTTTTTAGCCAGCTTCACACAGTCTGCCGGAGTACCGGAACATTCATAGGCTTTGATATCGCCATAAATATCGGTCTCGTCCAGGCGGAGCGGATATCCGATCGTAATCGCATGTCCCATGCCTGACTGAGGGCTGTCGGGAGCTACGACCACTACTTCACCAAGCTCTCGCATCACTTCGACCAGCGTACGGATCCCAAAGGAAGTGATGCCGTCGTCGTTGGTAACTAATATTAGGGGGCGTTTTGACATATAATATTGAATGACTCAGGAGACCAGCTCCTGTAGTTATAATTTAAAACTAACTTTTCTTTTCGTGAAGGATGGAATGCCCCATCTTATCTCTTTTGGTCTGCAGGTACCGCTCATTGTGAGGATTAGGAGAGATCTCGATCGGAATGTTCTCCACGATCTCCAGTCCGTATCCGATCAGCCCGGCACGTTTGACAGGGTTGTTGGAGATCAGTCTTATTTTGGTAATGTTCAGATCCCTTAGTATTTGTGCTCCTACGCCGTAGTCACGCTGATCCATTTTGAATCCAAGTTCCAGGTTGGCTTCTACCGTATCCAGTCCCTGTTCCTGCAGCTTGTAGGCTTTTAATTTATTAAGTAGTCCTATACCGCGTCCTTCCTGGTTCATATAGAGGATTACCCCTTTGCCCTCTTTTTCTACGATCTCCATTGCTTTGTGCAGTTGAGGGCCGCAGTCGCAACGGCAGGAGCCGAAGATATCGCCGGTCACACAGGAAGAGTGAACTCTTACGAGTACCGGTTCTTCTTCCTTCCATTCTCCTTTGATCAGCGCCAGATGAAGGTCATTGGTATCGGTCTGCCGGAAAGCGATCATATCGAAATTTCCCATCTGAGTGGGCATTTGTACTCCTATTTCGCGATGGATCAGTGATTCGGTTTTCAGGCGATAGGCGATCAGGTCTTTGATTGAGACAAGTTTCAGGTTTAGTTTGTCGGCAATTTTTCTGAGTTCGGGAAGGCGGGCCATATCTCCGTCTTCGTTCATGATCTCTACCAGTACTCCGGCAGGCTGAAATCCGGCCAGCCGGGCAAAGTCAGTGGCGGCTTCCGTATGGCCGGCTCTGCGTAAAACCCCTTCTTTTTTAGCTTTTAGCGGGAAAATATGGCCGGGTCTCCCAAGGTCTGAAGGTTTGATTTCCGGGTTCACCAGGGCCTTGATCGTTTTGGCACGGTCGGAGGCGGAGATCCCTGTGGTACAGCCGTAGCCGAGCAGATCCACAGATACGGTAAAAGGAGTTTCGTGAATAGCGGTATTCGTTCCTACCATCAGGCTGAGATCAAGTTCCTCACAACGTTCCTCCACGAGGGGAGCGCAGATTAGGCCTCGGCCTTCTTTTGACATGAAATTGATGATTTCAGGAGTAATACATTCGGCTGCGCAGACAAAGTCGCCTTCATTTTCGCGGTCCTCATCGTCTACCACGATGATCACTTTTCCCTTTTTTATTTCTTCAATGGCTTCTTCTATAGTATCCAGCATAAATCAGCTTAACAGGTTTTTAAAACTTTTTTCCAGCAGGACATTGCAGGCCCGCCAGTTGTAATTCTCCCTTACAAACAATCTTCCCAGCCTGGCGAGTTCCCCGGCTTCGGTAGGATGGTTCAGCAGGAAAATGATCTGTTCGGCAAATTTAACGCTTTCATTGCAAATAATAATTTCTTTTTTATCCTTGGCCTTGAGAGCTTTATTGGTGAGCGAAGTGGTAATGGTGGGTAATCCTGCCGCCATTGCTTCCAGTAATTTATTTTGCAGGCCTGATCCTGAAAACAGGGGCGCTACAAATACTTTAGAGCGGATAAGATACTCTTTCATATCCGGTACATAGCCTGTGACTACTACCTCATCGCTTTTCAGGGCCAGTACTTCCTGGGAAGGATTGATCCCTGCCAGACAGATTTTCACGTTCATCCCCCGGTTTTTTAGAACCGGCAGGATTTCATGTACCAGGTATTTGCAGGCTTGTATATTGGGGTGATAGCCCATATTACCGGTAAAGATCACATCGTATTCTTTGGAGATCTCCGGTGTTTTGGTCACAAAATATTCTTCGCTTACCCCGTTGGGAATAATGTAAAGTTTTTCCTGCAGTTCGGTTGAAAAAGTATCGGTATCGGATTGGCTGATCATGGAATGTCCATCGAAGTAAGGAGCTATTTTTTCTTCAAATGCCCTTAGTCTCTTTGCTTCCTGCGCTACAATGAATTTTTCATACCAATGCGAAAAATGAATTCTTTTTTTCATCCCTTCCGAAAAAGCATCCATGTAATCCAGGTAATATTTGGTCGGAAGTTCAAAAGGAATATTATTGAATAATCTTAGAAGCTGTACATAACAGATGTCGATGTTAATCGTACTGATGAGATAGGCAATGGTATCTTTCATCTTCTGGGATTCAAAATAATGAACCTGGAAGGGATCCGAGCTGAATACTGCTTTTGCCAGATTCATCAGGCGGCTGGGAAGGCTCAGAGGTATGATCTCCAGTTGCTTGCAGTATTTTTTTACTTCATGAATATGTTCTTCCGACGGCATTTTGTCGGTAAGGCAGACCACGTACAGCTCGTTGTTTCTGCTTAGCTCTCTTATTTGATAGTATGCACGTAGCTTATCTCCTTTTTCTGTAGGGAATGGGAAACGTGAAAGTGCTACCAGTATCTTCATATCAATTCAAGGTAAAAATTTTCTATTTCTCTTACTAATTTTTCCCAGGAGTACTTTTCCTCTACCAGTTTCCGGGCATTGAAGCCAATTTTTTCTGCCTGGATATTACCTGTGACCAGCGATGCTGTCCGGGCAATAAATTCTTCCGGAGAATTGGCAAGAAGGAGCTCCTGTTCGTCGGTAGCCTCGATCCCTTCAGCGCCTACAGACGTGGAGATTACACATTGGCCATGAGCCATTGCCTCTACGATCTTTAAGCGCATGCCACCACCTGATAATAAAGGAACAATCATGATCTTGTGTTGCGCCAGAAAAGCTGAGGCATCCTGTACCATACCGTGAAAGGTAACACCGCTTATTTTTCGTGCTTTCATTTCCTCCGGCATATTTTTTCCGGCAATATGGAGCGTCAGAGAAGGATGTTTTTGATGCAATACCGGCCATATCTTTTCCAGGTACCATTCGATTCCTTGAAGATTAGGCATCCATTCCATACTGCCCAGAAAACACATGCTCAGCGAAGCATGCCCGGTAGAAACAGGAAGAAGCTTCTCAAGATCTACTCCTGCCGGGATGGTGACAAGAGGACCTTTATAATGGTTTTGTCTGTAAAAGTCCTGATCCCTTTGGGTGATGGCAATAATGCCGTCAAACAGGAGCAGTTTCTCCTGTTCAAATGCTTTTATCTTGCGGCTGAGATGGCGGAGGTATAGTTTCTTTAGAATATTTTTTTCGTTCTCCGCAGTTCGTTCCCATATTTCGTATTCTATATTATGTGAGCGTAAAACCACGGGAGCAGAAGTATGTTTCCGGAGAGTATCCAGGTAGATGGCCAGGTAAATCCCTTCAAGGTGAATGATGTCGGGTTTTTCTTCGGTCAGGATCTTTTCCAGCAGGAAACTGAATTCGGTGGAACGAAACCTGGACACATTGTAAGGCATTCTGGTGAATAAGCTTTTTCCCAATCCCAGGATAGAAAGGGAGGTGTCTATATCAGTAGTGTAGACTGTAGCAAGAGGGGCAAGACGGGCCGGGTCCTGATAGTGCTTTTGGGTGTTAAGACTGGCTAAAATCACCTGATGTCCAAACCGGCTGAGGTATTTGGTCACATGATAAGTGGCGATATTCCCTCCGTCGTTTAGCGGGTAGGGCAACCGGTTGGTAATCTGTAATATTTTCAGTGATGCAGGCACAGTTTGTCAGGCTTACTTTCCTACAATGATATTTTTAATAATATATAAAACCATGAGACTCTATTAAAATCTAACGTTTGATTCTTCCTGTCTATCCTTCGGTGAGGTATGTTTTAAAAATACGAAACCTGTATTGAAACCCCTGGATGGATTTTAAATTGGATAGTCAGTACAAATAGTGTTTAGTATCATCAGCGTTGTATTTTAATCAACAATATTAATCTTTAAAAAGGATAATTTTAAATCAAAAAATAACTATCTGAGGTTATTTTTGGATTCTTTCGTTCTTATTCTATTTAACCCTAAACAAATAAGAGGTTATTTATAATTATTCTAAATAGTAAAGGGCATAAGTAACCGGAATCTTCAGTCAGCTCTTTAAGAAAAAAGAGGAGAGGGAAAATCGTTTTTCAGAAAATTTCCCCAAAATAATAAAGAAGGGACAGGAAATTTCAGGGTAAAATGTAAGTAATAGGCTATTAATTTTTTTCCGAAGCAACCATTTGCTCGAAACTCAGCCAGAGTTTCTCTGCTGTTTTGTCCCAGGAAAATTTCTCCCGCTGTATCCGCCCCTTTTCGATCAGTTGGTTTCTTAATTCGGTATTCTGAGCGATAAGGAGCATATTGTCCCTGATTTCCTCAGGACTGTGAGGATTGACCAGCAGCCCGGCATCTCCGGCTACTTCCGGCATGGAAGTGACATTAGAAGTGATAACAGGAACGTCGCAATACATTGCTTCCAGGATAGGGATGCCGAATCCTTCAAAGAATGGAACATACGTAAGGGCCAGCGCCGATGCGATCACATTTTTCAGTGTACTGGACGAAATCCTTCCGAGAAAATGTACATCGTGCTTGAATTTCATGTTGTGATAGGTATCCTTAAAATCACTGTCATCCCACATTACTTGGCCTACAAATAACAGTTTAATGTCATTAGGATAGGTTTTCTTAAACTCCTCAAAGGCAACAAGTAGGTTTTTGGTGTTTTTCCGTGGATTGATCGAACCTACAAAAAGAAAATAGGGACGGCCGTTGGAATAGCGGTACCGGGTTTTGCTTTGTTCGTCCTCTGTGGCCGGACCGTAGTGCATATTGCATCCGTTGTATACCACATCAATCTTATCAGGGCTGATTCCATAGGTAGTGACCAGATCGTTTTTGGAATATTCAGAAACAGTAGCTAGCCGGGAAGCCTTTTGGGCAAACTGCGGAAAATAATGTTTATAATAATGTCGCGCCAGCCAGGGAAGATCTTTTGGTCTGTGTTCAAAATTAATATCATGGATCACATTCAATGTCTTTACCGGGGAAGAAAGGGACATGTAACCGTCAGTGGAAATCAGGTAATCCGCTTTTATTTTTCGCAGGGCGGAAGGGAGTGCATATTCAAAGTACAGGTAATAGAGAAAGGGATGCCTTGCCTGTGGCGAGATCACAACCGGAGTGATGTTGTTGCTGAAGATAAATTTTTCACTGAATGGACGATCAAAGATAAAATAAAACTGGTGTTCAGGATGATTTTGCGTGATGCGTTTCATGGTTTCGTAAGTAAACCAGCCGATTCCTTCTAATTTATCTTCCAGCAATAATCTGGTATTGACCGCTATATTCATTGACCCCCCTCTTTTTAATGCAATTCGAACGAAGCTAATAAATAGAACCCCAAATTCAAAAGTTCAAAAGCCTTTTTTGATTTAGGTATAATCTAGGAGAAGGGAGTAGCTGGAAAAGATGGGATCTATTGTCCTGTAAGGCTTTGCTTTTCGTACATTATGTTTATCCCACAATTATTCCAAGCATTTTGTCTATTTGCTTTTCAAATTGCTGAAGCGTCATGATTTCCTGCAGGATCTGTATCTCTTTTTCTGCCTCAAGAGAAGAGGTCAGTTCTTTGCGTTTTTCCCGGATCAGGTATTTGGCAAAAAGTCGTTTGTATTTCAGTACCGCTTTAGGCGTATTTTGCTCTAGCAGATCCTGGTCTTTGGGAACAATGATCCCAAATTTTTCCCAACGGTCGCTGAGCTGATATTTATCTACCATTACATCGATGGCAAGTTTTTTTATCTCTTCGTCTTCGTGTTCCAGGAAAAAGGATTTGGTGATCTCATTCCCTTTGTTCAGTTCTTCTACCACCGCATTCCGTACCTTGAGATAGATAGGATTACTGCTTTCTACATCCTGGGTCTCGGCCAGGATATATTCTACTACTTTGTGCTCTTCTACCGTTTCACTTCCCAGGTTGATGATCAGCCTCAGAATGCTGCTTTCATGTTCCTGGAGCTGAGAAAGCAATTTGTCAGAGGGTTCTGTGATCAGTTCTTCCGTAAGTACGGAACTTTCCGGATCTTCAGGAAGGGGAGGAATCGGATCGTTCTTTCTACTTTTGTCCTGGCGGCGTTTTAATTCAAACTTATTGTATTCTGAGATCAGAACCTGTTCGTCTATTTCCATCAGTTTGGAACATTGACGGAAAAACAGTGCTCTTTTGATTCCATCCGGGATTTTGGAAATACTGCTTACAATGTCCTTGATGATGCCGGCCTTTTTGATCGGGTCATTGGCCGTTTCTGCCAGGTACAGCTCTGTTTTGAAACTAATGAAATCTTTTTTGTTGGCTTTGATGAACTCCTTGAATTGTTCTCCGCCGATCTTGCGCACGTAGCTGTCCGGGTCGTCGTTGTCAGGGAAGAGCACCACATTGACATTCAAGCCTTCTTCCAGGATCATGTCGATTCCGCGGAGAGAAGCTTTGATCCCTGCCGGGTCCCCGTCGTATAAGACTGTGATATTTTCCGAATACCGTTTGATCAGCCGGATCTGGTCTTCGGTCAGGGAAGTACCGGAAGAAGCCACTACGTTTTCCACGCCTGCCTGGTGCAGGGAGATGACGTCTGTATAACCTTCTACCAGGAAACAGTTGTCTTCGTTGCGGATGGCGTTTTTAGCCTGGAAAATCCCATACAGGATTTTGCTTTTATGGTAAACCTCTGTTTCCGGAGAGTTGATGTACTTGGGCTGATTCTTATCGTTTTTAAGGATCCTTGCTCCAAAGGCGATGGCTTTTCCACTCAGGTTATGGATCGGGAAAACGACCCGGCCTCTGAAGCGGTCATAATGCTTCCGGTGACTGTCGGAGTTGTTACTTTCGCGGGCCAGTATCAGACCTGCTTTTTCCAGCATATCGGTGCTGTAGCCGTTTTTGGTAGCTTCCTTAAGCAGTCCGTCCCATTCATCCAGGCTGTAGCCGAGTTCAAATTTTTTGATGGTGGTTTCTGAAAAACCTCGTTCACGAAAATAGCTTAACCCTATCGCCTGTCCGTCTTCATGGTTGAAAAGGAGATCGGAAAAATAATTTTTGGCATAGTTGAGTACGATGTACAAACTATCGCGTTCATTTTGCTGTCGGATATCTTCATCGCTTCTTACTTCTGCTTCCTGTATTTCGATGCCATATTTTTTTGCGAAATACTTCATCGCCTCCGGATAGGAAAGGCCTTCCAGCTCCTGTACGAAGGTGATCGCATCGCCGGATTTTCCACAACCAAAACATTTGAAAATACCCTTGGCAGGATTGACGGCAAACGAAGGACTTTTTTCGTTGTGAAAAGGACAGCAGGCCCAGTAGTTTTGCCCCTTTTTTTTCAACGACACAAAATCACCTACCACATCAATGATGTCGAGTTGCTGATGGATACGGTCTATGGTGTCGTTTGATAGTCTCATTTGTAATGAAATAAACACATCAAAAACAGAATGCGTTCTTGAATTCAGTTTTTCAGGAAGGTAAAGATAAAGAAATGAATGCTAAAGTAGAGAGAAGGTCCAACGGTTTGTTGGTAGATTATACACATTGATTTGTGGATATGGATTGGTTGTCAACCACGTAAGTATCCCCATTGTCTTTTTAAAAATTCTTCTGCCTGTAAAACCCGTATGTCAGAAAAGTGAAAATCATGGATATTTTCTGTAATGATATAGTCACAGGGGATTTCCAGGGCCGAATAATACTCAAGGCCGTCTTCAAAGTCAAGGATCTTTTTATTGGAGAGGGTTTTCTGAATGGTTTCCTGGTTTACAGGAGTGATCTTTAAATGTTCGCAGAGAAGGGCCATTTTCTTTTTGGCCATGACGGTACCGCATTTTTTTTCCGCAAAATAGAAGGAAATGGCCAGACAGATAGGAGAGGTATAGAGTTCAATACCAGGCCGGCCGGATAAGCTGAGAATACGGGAAGAATAGGTAAATACAGGATATTCTTTATTTAAAACAGAGATAAGAATATTGGCATCTAAAAATAATTTCATTTCCGGGACTCAAAAAAGTCTTTTTTCAGGTTCTTGCGGCTTTTGTTTTTGGATTTGTATTCGACGTCTCCTTCGGCTACCATGGATACCCACTCTGCAATAGGAAGCTCTTCCAGGTTTTGATAGTTGCTGTCGGTGATTTTTCTGTATAGCAGCTCTGTAAGCCTGGAAAGGCTGATATTATTGGCTTCTGCAAATGCCTTTGCTTTGCTGATCACAGAGGCATCAAAACTTAATGTAATTTTAGTATCCATAACAAAAACCGGGTTTTGATATTTATACTACAAAGATAAAAAAAGTATACGTATAAATGATCACCTTTCTTGTTTTTGTAATAAATAATTGATTTTTAGTTATTTAAATTGGTTTTCGTATACCAGGGAGGAATTAAATATTCAAAATCGCTGAGAATCTTGGTTTCAGCATAAAAAATACCTACTTTTGCAGTCCTTTAAATAAATTAAAATTTAAAATGGCCAAAAACAACTACGAGTCGGTATTCATTTTAACTCCCGTTTTGTCTGATAGTCAGATGAAGGATACCGCAGACAAGTTCGTGAAGTTGCTTAAAGACAACGGAGCCGAAATTGTAAACCAAGAGAGCTGGGGTCTTAAAAAGCTCGCTTACACGATTCAGCACAAAAACACCGGATTCTATCATTTCATAGAATTCAAAGCTGAGCCTTCCTTGATCAATACGCTTGAGATCGAATACAAGCGTGATGAGAAAGTTCTTAGATTTCTTACTACCAAACTTGACAAATTTGCAGTTGAGTACAACGAGAGAAGAAAAAAAGGTGAATTTAGAAAATCAACAGAAAAGACGGAGGCTAAATAATCATGACACTTGTAAACGAATCAGTTCAAAGAGCAGAGAACAGAAAAAAATACTGCCGTTTCAAGAAAAACGGTATCCGTTACATCGATTATAAAGATGCTAACTTTTTATTGAAGTTTGTGAATGAGCAAGGTAAATTATTGCCAAGAAGAATTACCGGAACAAGCTTGAAATACCAGAGAAAAGTGGCCCAAGCTGTAAAAAGAGCTCGTCACATAGCTTTATTACCTTATGTTACAGATTCTTTAAAATAGTCGAATTATGGAAATCATACTAAAAGAAGATATTAAAGGCCTTGGATATAAAAATGACGTGGTAAGTGTAAAACCAGGTTATGGTAGAAATTACCTTATTCCAAAAGGCTTGGCGAGCATGGCAACGGAGTCTGCCAAGAAAGTAGTCGCTGAAAACGTAAAACAAGCTGCTCACAAAGCAGAAAAAATTAAGAACGATGCAATTGCTATCGCTGAAAAGCTGGCAAGTGTGGAAATAGAGATCAAAGCAAAAGTAGGAGATACCGGAAAAATTTTCGGAGCTGTTACTTCTCTTCAGGTTTCTGATGCTCTTAAAGACAAAGGTTTCGCGATCGACAGAAAGAAAATTTCTTTCAAAGGAGATGTGAAAGAAGTAGGAGAATACACTGCTTCTGTAGATCTTCACAAAGAAGTGAAACAAGACATTAAATTTAAAGTGGTAGCAGAGTAATCGCTTCCTTTGATTTTAATCTTAATTTTATAAAAATCCCGTTCATTTTATGAATGGGATTTTTTTTATACCTTTTGCCTCACCGTTTCAGGAGTCTGTTATCATGGAGAAAAAAGTAAAATGGGGTATCCTTGGTCCCGGGAAAATCGCTCACAAATTTGCAGAAGCACTGAAAAGCCTTGACAATGTTGAATTGTATGCAGTTGCTTCCCGTTCGCAGGAAGCAGCCCGTATATTTGCAGAGAAGCATCAGGTGCTTCGTGCATATGGTAGTTATGAGGAGTTGGTGCAGGATCCTGAAGCAGAACTGATCTATGTAGCGACTCCCCATGGGCTACATAAAGAACATACCCTGCTCTGTCTGAACCACAAAAAACCGGTGTTGTGCGAAAAGCCCATGGCTCATAAATATACGGACGCCCGGCAAATGGTAGAAGCTTCTGTTTTCAACCAGGTATTTCTGATGGAGGCCATGTGGAGCCGTTTTTTACCTCCTGTTAATAAAGCCCTGGAGTGGATCCGGGAAGGAAAGATCGGAACCGTGAAAAAGGTAAAAGCAGATTTTGGATTTAGTACTCATGTTGACCCCCATAGCAGACTGTATAACATGGCCCTTGGAGGCGGATCGTTACTGGATGTCGGAGTCTATCCTGTTTTCCTTGCCCTGACAGTGCTGGGCGAGCCTTCCGGTTATGAAGTCTCCGCACAGCTTGCTGCTACCGGGGCAGACCAGGATTGCAAGGTGCTCCTTCATTATCCAGGGGCGCTGGCAGAGCTGCATTCTTCGATCGTGACGGATACTCCGAGAGAGGCGGTGATCGAAGGGACAGAAGGGACGATCCGGTTCATGGCACCGTGGTACCGCGAAACGACACTGCTTTTGACGAATGCACAGGGAGAAGAGGTTTTTGCCCCGCCTGCTACGGGCAATGGTTTTGAAGCGCAGATCAAAGAAGCCGTAAGTTGTGTGCGAAAAGGAAGCATAGAAAGTGAAGTAATGCCGCATCGCTTCAGCTTGCTGCAAAGTAAAGTCCTGGATCTCCTATGCAAAGCAGGAGGGATAATTTATCCCTGAAAATTCACG
>CAYTGJ010000084.1:8817-20355 GCA_964437245.1 uncultured Chitinophagaceae bacterium | reverse complement strand
ACTGCCAAGGCTTCACAACTGGAAGCGCTTTACAATTATCAGAAAACGATCCTGAACGGATATGTGGAAGTCTACAATCAAATGACCAACATCGACAATCTGGAAAAAATACATTCACTAAAAAACAACGAAGTATTGGTACTGAACAATGCCATCGAAACGGCGTCTGAACTTTATCTGACCGGAAGAGCTACCTACCTTGAAATTGTCATTACCCGGCAGAATGCACTGAAGTCAAGACTGGAACTCATCGAGATCAGACAAAGGCAATATAATTCTGTCATCAATATCTACAAAGCTCTGGGAGGAGGATGGCAATAGTAGAATAAACAACAACAGCAATACGATCTGTTAGTTTTGTTTCTGTATAAAGATACAAGATGCCAGATCCTGGATGCAAGAAAAAAACATGCTACCACACCTCCCTTTCAAGCTACGGTAACATGTTATCTGAAACCAAGATTCTGTTTATCCGGTATCCAGGATCTGATATCTTGTATCCTATATTCTTGCCTGGTAGGTATGTAATTCAAAATACCTTCCTTTTTTATCAATCAGTTCCTGATGATTACCGCGTTCGGCAATCTTCCCGTTTTCAACGACAAGGATCTGGCTGGCCTGCCGGATTGTACTTAAACGATGGGCGATCACAAAAGTGGTACGTCCTTTCATCAGTTCTGCCAGACTTTTCTGGATCAGCGCTTCGCTTTGCGTATCCAGGCTGGAAGTTGCTTCGTCCAGAATAATGATCTTCGGATTGGCCAGGATCGCGCGGGCAATGGCAATACGTTGTCTTTGTCCGCCGGAAAGTTTTACCCCACGCTCCCCGATCAAGGTGTCCAGTCCCGCTTCAAAACGGCTGGTAAATTCGGTTACATAAGCTGCTTCCGCAGCATTGACAATTTCCTCCTCTGAAGCATCCGGCCTTGGGAACTGTATGTTTTCCCGAATCGTTCCTTCGAAAAGAAAATCATCCTGCAATACTACCCCCAGATGTTGTCTGTAACTGCTCAACGTTACTTTTGACAGATCGACTCCGTCCAGGGTAATCGTGCCGGACTCAGGGGCCAGGAACGTAGCGACCAGTCCTGCAATCGTTGTTTTACCAGAACCGGACGTGCCTACCAACGCCGTGACAGAACCTTCCGGAGCCTCAAAGCTAACCTCGTTCAATACCTCTTTCCCTTCTTCGTAGGAAAAAGAAACATGGTCAAAACGAATGTTCCCTTTGATTTCTTTCAACTCAATGGTACGTATGGAAGGGTCTTCCTCCGGAGGAGTATTCATGATTTCTTCGGTCCGGTCCAACCCTGCAAATGCTTCTGTAAGCTGGCTCCCGATATTGCTCATTTGTACGATCGGAGCGATCATAAAACCAAGGTAAAGCGTAAAAGCAAAGAAATCTCCCAGTGTCAGTTCATTCTGAATGATCAGATATCCTCCTATTCCCATGATGCCGGTAGAAGCCAGTCCCAGTAACAGTGTAGCCGAGCTGGTGATCAGGGAGGTGGAGGTCAGGCTTTGTTTCACATTCTGAAACAGACGTTCCACCCCTTGTTCAAAGGTAGCCGTTTCCTGCGCTTCGGCATTGAAGGCTTTAATGATCCTGATCCCATTTAGGGTTTCCGTAAGTCTGCCGGTCACCTCAGCATTGATCACTCCTCTTTTTTTAAAGATAGGCCGTATATAGCCAAATGCTTTGAGCGCTATAAAAGCAAAGACTGCTACCGGAACCAATACATACAATGTCATAAGCGGACTGATCTTGATAAGCAGGACCAGCGCCAGCAAAGAAGTGATGGTCCCTCCGATCAACTGTACCAATCCCGTACCGATCAGATTCCGTACTCCTTCCACATCGGTCATGATGCGGGAAACCAGGGCACCGGATTTATTGTTGTCGTAATATCCCACCGGCAACGACAATATTTTTCGCTGTACCTGCACTCTCAACCGGGAAATCAGGTGCTGTGCTTCCACACTGAGAATCCTCGTGAGCAGAAAAGAAGTAACCGCATTGACCAGAATGGAAATCCCCACTGCCCAGAGAAGCTGTCGGAGCATGGTAAGATCCTTGTTGATAATAACGACATCGATCAGATATTTACTGGCCCATGGAAGTACCAAACCCGCCAGGCGGCTGATGATAATCAGTACCAATCCTACCAAGACGATCCTGCGCCTGGGCCAGATGATCGTTTTAAAAACCTGGGCAATAGAAACCTTGTTTTTCACAGAACGAGGAGGCGTGGTCATAAGCAATCAATTCTTTATTTAGTAGTCGTAAAGCTATCAATTATATTGTAAGATGAATCAAAAAATAGCCTATTTACGTATAGAGTAAGATATTTATCCTGCAACCGTTTTTGTTACTGTCTTAACATTGGTAAATTATTGAATGCTAAAAATACACTACCCAATCCTTATCTGCTTTATTTTCCTTCCCTTTTGTCTATACGGACAGGACACTATAAAAACCAAAGGAGGATATGAAACAGGGAAATTGAATAAAAAGAATATCAGAAAAGGTTACTGGGACAGTTATGACTCGCTCGGAACAATACATACTAAAAAATACTACCGGAAAAATCGATCAAAACCCTATAAAATAATCCGGTATAATTACCAGGACTCCACCTATTCTGAAGGCCGGCGTAATCCCTACTCAGGAAAAACCGGAAAATATAAAACTTATACACTCCGTCATGAGCTGATAATAATCGAACATTATAAATACAACAAGCTACATGGAAAGACACGTAATCTCGTGGAGAGGACCAGCGAACATTATTATTTCGGTTTAACCCGGGAGGAATTATACAATTCAAAAAAACAACGGTATGTGTTTTTGTTTATAACAGGGATGCCTGTGTTCAGAGACCGGAAGTACGAGGAGGATCTATATGCCTGTAAAAGCGTGAGAATTGCCGGGTGCCTAGTTAATAACAACATTTTAAGGAAACAATCAATTCACAACTTTTTCGTTACTATAAAACAGTCCGTAAGATTTGGATCCGGGTGGAAAAAGAGATACTTCGGAGTGGACTAATGGTTGAATTATATAACGTTCGTTTAAAAAAGTGTAAGAGTTTTCCCCCCAGGGTTAAAGATCTTTGTTCAAGACATTTTTTTACCGCCATTTAAATTTATCATTATGAAACAGGTACCCTATAGAGTATTTATCCAGGAAGACGATAAATCGATGCAAAAACAAATTGCCGAAGAGCTGAAAGAGTATAATTATAAAATTAGTTTTTTTTCGAAGTCTGAATCTGCCTTTGATCTTCTAAACTTCAATCCGGATATTCTGATACAGGATTATAAAAGCAAAAAGATCGTACGGTGTTACCAATGGTCAGAACCTTATAATCATTGGAATTAATCCTTTCTGTAATGTTATTGTTCCTGGACAGGGAAGAACTCCTGGTCCAGGAACAATAACGAACAGGACATCCTTAGTTCGTTTTATATACTTTATGGCGATAGATATAAGAGAAACCAAGTAATACAAGCGGGACTAAAATTCCTCCCCATTTGTCTATTCCTCCGCCAATCGCAATAATTGAATAAACCGCCCCGATCAGATCAAAAAATATTCCTGCATAGGCCCACTCCTTTATCCTTGGGAAGCCGGGAACCAGCAGGGCAATTCCTCCCAGTACTTTGGCAACTCCTATCAATCCGATAAAGTAAACCGGATATCCCAATTCCTTATGCATCAGATCGATTGAATCGTTCGTCACCAGTGCGTTGGAAATACCCGAGAGTATCATCATCAACGCAATGAGAACGGTGGTAACCCAGTAAATAATTTTTTCTTTTTTCATGTCTGTAACTTTTATTAATCTGTTCCTTGTAAGACAAATTTAATTATTCAGAAGTATCCGGAATCAATTTCATGTTTATTAATTTCCCTTAAAACACCTCTATACACCGTTCTATTATACGAGATTTATCACATACACCCATGAGGTACAGCAGATATTTTTCCCCTGTCCTAAAGAGCAGCCTGTTTCAATTTTTCAATTTCAAATTTTTGCATGGCTAAAAACGCCTTCGTCACCTTTGGAGCTGTAGCAGGATCGCTTAGGAGCTCGGCCAGAACAGCCGGTACTATTTGCCAGGATAAACCATACTGATCCTTTAACCATCCACATTGTGAGGCTACCCCACCACTGGTCAGCAGAGCATTCCAATAATAGTCGATTTCTTCCTGCGTATCACAAGTCACCTGAAAGGAAATGGCTTCTGTAAATTTAAATAAGGGACCTCCGTTCAGAGCCGTATACGTCTGGCCATTGATCTCAAATTCCACCGTCAGCGCCGTACCTTCTTTTTGTCCGTGAACTTCATACCCCTCCTTCCCATAACGGGTTATTTTTTTGATGGAGCCATTTTTAAAAACAGAAATGTAAAAATCAGCAGCCTTTTCAGCCTGATTGTCAAACCACAGACAAGGGACAATTGCATGTTTCATAGAATACCTTTTTTAATTAGTTGATTATAATACAAAGATGAAGGTTCTTCCGCAACTAAAAGAGTGGCAAAGACGACAATATAGAGGGCTTTTTACGACATAAAAAACGGTTTTTATTGTTTTTTCAAGGGTTACTTTCTCTCCGCTTCTTTGTAGATGCTTTTAAATTGATTATTCAAAACAACCTGATTTATGAAGAAAACATTGCTTATCTTACTGCTAAGTTGTCTTAGTATACGAGGATGGACTCAAGGAGGAGGATTAGATAATTCTTATAATCCGAGTGCAGCACTCGATAACTCCATCCATAGTATCTCTGTCCAGAGCGATCAAAAAATTATTGTCGCCGGATCGTTCCAACACTATGCCTCCAGCACGGTCAATCGTATTATCCGCCTTAATTCTACGAGTGCAATCTTGGACCCTGCCTTTCAAACAGGCACAGGAGCCGACAATTCCATTCTTTATACCCTGGTACTGCCGGACGGAAAGATCCTGATCACCGGTATGTTCCAATCTTTTAATGGAGTGACCAGACACCGCATTGCACAATTAAACTCCGACGGAAGTCTTGACACCTCTTTCGATCCCGGCAATCTTTCCGGGATCATGATCTATGCAGCTGCCTGTCAGTCTGACGGCAAGATCCTGATCGGAGGTTTATTTGACAATATCAACGGAACTCCCCGAAACAATATAGCACGGCTGAATGCAGACGGGAGCCTTGATAGTTCTTTCGATCCGGGAACAGGAACCAATGATTACGTTTCAAGTATTACCCTTCAGAACGATGGAAAAATCCTGATCGGCGGAAACTTTACCGCTTATAATGATATTTCTAAAAATTACCTCGTACGTCTGAACGAAGATGGAACACCAGACTCGTCTTTCGATCCGGGAACAGGAACTGATACTCCCATATCTGTGATCAGAATCACTTCGGATCAAAAAATCCTCATTGCCGGAAAATTTACTTCTTATAACAATACTCCGGTCGCAACCATTGCAAGACTGGAATCAAACGGAACCCTTGATGCGTCCTTTAACCCGGGAACCGGAGCTAATAATTACATCATTACATTATTGATTCAGCCGGACGATAAGATCCTGATCGGAGGTTCGTTTACAGAATTCAACGGACTGGTCCGGAACCGAATCGAGCGTCTTCTTCCGGACGGAAGCCAGGATCTTTTTTTCAACGCCGGAACAGGAACAAATGCTATTATCAGTACTTCCTGCCAGCAGGCAGACGGGAAAATATTGATCGGGGGTACCTTTACCTCCTACAACGGAAGCAACCGGAAGCACCTCGCCAGAATATACGATGGGTGCGGCATAACAGCGAGTCTCCAACATAAATACATTTGCGAAGGAGACAGTTTTGTGTTTAATAACAACACCTATAGTGAAGTGGGATTTTATATAGACACCCTTCAAACCAGTCTTGGATGCGACAGTCTGGTCATCACCAATCTTGTTGTAAACGAGAAAAGTTATCACACCCAGTATGTTGTTACGTGTAGCAGTATTCCTTACGTAGTAGGCACCAGCTCTTACAACGTTACCGGAATCTACCAGGATACTCTTATCAATGCACAAGGATGCGACAGCATTATTACTACGAATCTTACCGTAATTCCTTCGGAAACCAATAATATACAGACCATCTGCCAGGGGAAAAGCATCATGGTAGGGACTTCCGAATACCGGGAATCAGGCACTTATGTAGACATCTTCACGCTGGATGAACAGTGGTTGTATCAGACCTGTGACCTTACCATCACTACCTACCTGACAGTACTACCTGCTCCTGTCCATAACAATCCCCAGATGATCTGCGCAGGAGAGGCTTACCAGATCAACGGTAGTTCTTATTCTGCAGAAGGCACCTACCGCGATACGATCCAGGATCCGCAAGGCTGTGATAGTATTGTGGTAACTGAAATCACGTTCTATGAAACGGATGTTTCCGTCACACAATCGGGAACAGAACTATCTGCCAATATTTCCAACGCTTCTTATCAATGGCTTGATGTGGCAAATGGATATTCTCCTCTTCCCGGCGAAAACAACCAGGCATTTTCACCATTGGTAAGCGGAAGTTATGCCGTGGAAGTGACCGATCAGGGCTGTACAGATACTTCCTCTGTTTATACATTGGTCCTGACAGGAGTACAAAGGTCTGCACTTCAACAGAGCATCCGCTTCTCTCCCAACCCGGTGCAAGACCGGTTGGAGCTTAGCGTAGAAGGGGCTTACTCAATCAATGCGGTAAAAGTACTGAACAGCACCGGACAACTGCTGATGGAGGGAAATTCCCTTACCCTTGAGATGTCCTCCCTTCCCAAAGGAATGTATTTCCTTATGGTGGAAACAGACAAAGGTTTGTGGAAAGAGGCATTTATAAAACTGTAGCCGAACAGCACTACAAATCCAGGACAGCGGTTCCGGCAACGAGGTATCGTGTTGCCGGAACCGCTGTCTTTTTATTTTTCGGAAGATTTTGGGAAAAGGAATATCGTCGTTTATTATTATTCAGTTTTTTCCTATCGCTGTGGAATATGTAAATAAAAGCCGGAATCATGTAATCAAAAACTTCTGATAAAAAACATCTTTGTATACAAAAAACAGAGCAAAACAGGTTGTACAGAAATTTTCCCCTAAAGTTCCTGACAGATTAGCTCCAATAGATGTCACCAACTTTTACTGCTATGAATTACAGTGTATCCGAGTCTTTAGAAATCGTCTTTGAGAAGTTAAACAACTGGTGGAGATCTCTGATCGCTATTCTGCCTAATCTTTTGCTGGCAATCCTGGTAATCATAGGCTTCATATTTCTGGCAAGGTATATCCGGAAATTCACCTTACGAATTATGCCGAAGATGTCTGGTTCGGAAAAGCATTCCATCGATGCACTTTTTGCGAATATGTCTTATGTACTCATATTGTCAATTGGTATTTTCATCAGTCTTAATATTCTCAACCTCAACAAAACAGTTTCTTCCCTGCTGGCCGGTGCCGGAATCATCGGACTAGTACTTGGTTTTGCCTTTCAGGATCTTTCCTCCAATTTTATTTCCGGAATTTATATCGCTTTCAAACGTCCTTTCGATCTTGGCGAAACCATAGAAACAAACGGATACACAGGGAATATAGAAGAAATACAGCTCCGCAGTACTACGATCCGGACCTCTCAGGGGCTACACCTGATCATCCCGAATAAAGATGTATTTCAAAAACCTATCCTCAATTATTCGAGAACTACCGAAAGAAGAGTGGAACTATCGTTTTCGATTTCTCCGGAACATGATCCCCGACAAATACTTTCTCTATGCAAACTTGCAGTAGAACAACTCTCCTACATTGCCAAAGATCAGCCTGTAGAAGTATACTACACTGCATTTGCAGACAATATGGTAAAGGTAGCGGTATGGTTCTGGATCTATAACAACAAACCTCCTGGATTTATGGTTGCCCAAAACGATGCGATCGTCAATATTATACAAGAACTGGGCAAACAGAATATTCCACTGATCACTCCGGTGACTTTTACAGAACAAAAAAAGCAGGCTTTTGAAGGAATAGTCAAAGAGAAGATCCAGGAAAATCACCAACGGGAATAACAGGAATAATCCTTTTGTCAATTATTTGACCAGTATCCTCCTACAGCTACTTATAAAATATGTCCGGCGATATTCAAAAATACGGTTTTCAGACACAAGCATATTACCATACAGAAAAACCTTTCATTATCAACTCAATAAACACATCATCATTTTCACTCTCCTGTTTTTCGTTAAAAAAACGACACAGATACTTGCATTGTATCACGTTTTTAAGCCTATTTGCGTTTTGGTCCGGCTGAACATCTGAAAAATTACAGGTTCTTTTGGTCTTAATTTTTCGATTAGGAGATGCTCTATCCGGCAAAAAATAAAACAACTATATAAACACTGCATTTACTGTAGTACAAATTTATAAAAAACACATTCCATGGAATCATACAGTATCGTCCTGATCATATTATCAATTACCATAGGTCTTTCCGCTTTTGCGGAAAAAAAGAAGCTTCCTTCCTCTATTGTACTGACTCTGGGCGGAATCGCAATCGGATTCATTCCTTCTATTCCTAAAATAAATATGGATTACGAGATCGTCTTTCTGATCTTTCTCCCCCCTCTCCTGTACGATGCCGCATTTAATATTTCATTCAAGGATTTCAGGACCAATATGAATACCATCAGTTCGCTGGCAATAGGGTTGGTTTTCCTTACCACTATCGGGGTAGCCCTCATCAGCTATTATGCTATTCCCGGTATGACCTGGCCGGTAGCTTGTGTATTGGGGGCCATATTATCTGCCACTGATGCAGTAGCCGCTATTGGGATCACGAAGGGCCTTGGCCTTTCTCATAAAACGCTCACTATTTTAGAAGGAGAAAGCCTGATTAACGATGCTTCTGCACTGGTGGCCTATAAATTTTCTGTAGCAGCCGTAATGGGTTCCGCCTTTATATGGTGGGAGGCAGGAATAGAATTTTTCGTTTTGCTGGCAGGAGGACTACTCGTAGGGTTACTACTGGGAAGAGCGATCACATTTATTTTAAAATGGCTGAAAGGTTTTCCCATCATAGTAAACAGTCTTATGTTGCTCATGCCGTTCGTAACCTATGTAATAGCGGAAGAATTTCACGTATCAGGAATCATTGCGGTGGTAGTTTATGGTTTGTCCATGGCACAGGTCAGCAAACAACATTTTCCTCAGTCCTTACGGATGCAAGCCAAAAATAGCTGGGAGATCATTCTTTTCCTGTTAAACGGTTTTATCTTTATTCTCATTGGCCTGGAGTTTCCTCATGTGCTGGACGATATCGCTCCTGATCAGGTATTACCGAACATCGGGTATGCTTTTCTCATCACCGTCGTCGCCTTGATTATCCGGGCACTTTCGATCTTCATTCAAAAGATAAGATTACAAAGAGGATTTGCTTTCCGAAAAAAAGAGAGCTCTGAAGAAGCACTGCTCGATTTCCCCACCAGCCTGATCATAAGCCTCTCTGGTATGCGGGGAATTATCTCCCTGGCCATTGCGCTCGGATTACCCGCCACTTTAGCAAACGGAGAAGCATTCCCGATGAGGGGAACGATCATTTTCATCTCTGTAGCAGTAGTATTATTTACGCTGATCGGACAAGGGTTATTATTACCCTCCATTGTAAAGAAAGTATCCAAGTAAAAGGGAGCTGATTCAATATGAAGAATCGCTGATTTTAAAAAATCAGCGATGATACTCTTGTACAACTCATTCCCTGGAAACGAGAATACCAGGAAATATCTAAAAATACTCTTTCCCCGCAAACAGGGCTGAATATTTTTTTCCTGTCAAAATATCGACAATATTTTCTGATCAAAAATCCGGAACGCCGGGATGACTTATTCTCTTCCAACCTTATTCATAAACAGCTCCCACAATTTTATTTTTCGTCCATGTATTTATGCCTATTTTATAGTGGGAAATATGTTGTATCTTTTTTTAAGCAAGTGCAATTTTAAGCACTATTGTACCGGTTACTCCTTCATACAAAAAGGATACAAACAAGATAGAGCTCAGTATAGAAAAGGCCTGTATAAAAATAGTATTTCAACAACAAGGATAGGGAAAATACTATCGAACAGCAGTCTTGCGCGCGCTATTTTTACGGACGGCTATCCGCTCTTCCTTTCCGAACAGCATACGTTACTGGCCTTTTGTATAGATTTTTTTCAAACTTTATACAAAAAATAATCGTTACAAAAATAAATAATATTATAAAAATACATAACAAGAAGAAACTTATAAAGTAAGTCAAACAGCTTTGTTGTTTTTTATAAAAAACAACACTAGACACAATAGTATGTATGCGAAACAGGCAAAAAAATATAAGACTAATGAACTCCCTGTCTGTACGAAGGCCTAAATAATGTAAGGAACATTTTTTATTCTTTACAATTTACCGAAAAAGCGGAGACCTTATTTTATAACCATCTGTCGGGATGGTTAAACAAAAGCACAATTGTTAATTTTTAAACTTTCTGTACCATGAAAAAAAATATTATCTCATTTCTGTTTGTATTAGGCATTGTTACGTTTTCAAATGCCCAATCAAAAATAAAAGACGGAACTGTCACAGGCAGTAACAATCTTCCCAACAGCAATGCCATCCTGGAATTAGAAAGTACCAACAAAGGACTGGTACTACCCCGTATTACACTTTCGTCAACTACTTCAGCACATCCGCTGAGCAGTCACGTGGCAGGGGCTCTAGTCTACAATACCGCTACTATAAACGATGTAGTACCCGGGACTTATTACAATGACGGAACCAAGTGGCATTATTTAATCGTGAGCAAATCCACTACTTCCACGATCGATTCTATCGTACACCTGAATATTGGGGAAACATATATATACTTCAAAAAGAATGTTCCGTTAACCAGCAATTCTGCCAGCAACATGCTCCGGAAGCTATATACCGACGTACCTGTACTGGAAGGACTGAGACTGGAAACTGTGTACGCTTCCAGCAGTTTATACAGACCCAGCCTGATCAATACAACAGGCTCTACTATCAGGTTTACCTATACTTCCAAAGCAGAAGTGAATAACAAATACAGTGTCAATGCTTCACTGGCAGCCGGGGCACGGGAAGGGGTAGATGGCGATGATGCCACCTACTGGTCTTTCTCCAACACAGAAACTGAAGAATGTAACCTTTACATCAACGACAAATGGTACCGGATCATTTGGAATGCCTACATAGATCGTACCGTATTGCCGGCCAACAATACATTTACGATACGTATTGCGGTCACCCGCTTACAATAACCAAACAGGTATAACAAGTAAAAACAGAACTCTTATGAAGACTCTATCGATCTTACAAAGAAGTAGTCTTGTTACTCTTCTTATACTGTTCACCGTACATATTGCTTGCGATGGACAATCCGGCACCGGTAGTATGAACAACTACAACAGTGTGCTCTGTACCGCTCCGTCCGACTCCTCATTGGAATATGCCGAAA
>CAYTGJ010000084.1:4235-8807 GCA_964437245.1 uncultured Chitinophagaceae bacterium | reverse complement strand
CATCGGTCCTAATGCGCAACTGGAAATAAACGGAGTATTCATTGTATACAGTACGCATGTATGGATAGCTTCCACGGCACAGTTTAGCGGAAATGGAAAAATTATTTTTGCCGACCCGTCAGTGAACCTGTTTTATCCGGCACGGCCCGCTCTTCCTACGCAGGTTGACGGCAACAATGGTAATTTTGTAAATGTAGACCTTGTCGTTGCCAATCCGGAAAACATTATTCTCGCAGATGTACCCGATCCTGGTTACAGTACTACCAATCCGGCCGGTGTACTCGCTGCTACCTTTAAAATAGATAAGACCCTCTCGCTGGAGGCTAACGACGGACATGTACTTCTGAATGGTCACGACCTGGTATTTGGTCCCGTTGCTACAATACATAACTTCGCTCCCAGCCGGATGATTGTAACCGGAAATTCAGCAACCGGGCATGTGGTAAAGCTCAACAATACACCAACCAGTTTTGTATTTCCGGTTGGAATTGCCGAGGGCGACTATACACCTGCTACTATCAGTGGGGCGAATTCATACCATGTAAGCGTGACCGACTACAACGCCACAAGTGCCCACATCGATGCTCCTCAGGAAGGAATTTACAGGACCTGGCACATTTACGGAGGTACAGCCAACAGTATCCAGTTGCAGCATAATACCGTGACCAATGGTACTGATTATTCAGACACACTTGGATTTATCACTCAGTACCTTGGGGCTCCAGGCTGGAGCAGTGCGAGCGTACCCGATTTTGTATCGGCTGGTGTACATAACAATACTATCACCGTACCCGCAGCACTTGTCACTAATAACCATCAGGACGGAGCCTGGCTCACAAAAACAAGTGATCCCCTAACACCTCTGCCGGTAAAACTGCTAAGGTTTGAGGCATCGGTACATGAAACCACATTAGTAGTGCTTGACTGGGCAACCTCAGAAGAAACGAACAACCTAAATTTTGAAATCGAACGAAGTACAGATGGTATACAATGGACAAGGATTGGTACACTGGCCTCCAAAGCTGCAAGAGGCAATAGCCAACGATACCTGGAATACCGGTTCAACGACAGCCTGCCTGTACACGGAACCAATTTTTACCGCCTGAAACAGATCGATCATACCCGGCAGTACAGCTACTCGAAGATAAAACAAGTAGTGTTCAGCCGTACTTCCGGCAGTGTTCAAATATACCCCAATCCCTTTACCGATCAGGTACATATAACCAATCTGCAAGGCAAAACCAGTATTCTCCTGCGTTCTGCCAGCGGTACTACACTCTACCAGATTTCCGAGGAGAGAGATACTATACTAAACCTGGGGCATCTCACACACGGAGTTTATTTTCTTCACCTCACATCTGATGATACCACGGTCACGGAAAAAATAGTGAAATAATTCCAACACTGTCGTTTCAAAACTCCTTTGCAGATCTTTCTACTATCTGCAAAGGAGTTTATATATTGAAAGTCAAACTTGAAACTGTCTCAATGAAAGTATGCGTGTACGAATGCACCAACGAAAGAATTAAAGTCCAACATAATAACCAATATTCAGACCTCCACTATACAAATATCCAGCCACTGGAAAATCTATGACTGTTAAAAGTCCGTATCTAAAAGTGGGTTCAACTCTCAGATTCATTCTTTCATTGATCTTGTACTCAACACCCACACTTACCATCGGTGAAATATTTATTCTGTTATAATCAAAAATTGTCTGGTTTGTTTTTTTATCTGTATGATCCGGATAAACTAAAACGGTTGTTATTGTTTCTTTGAGAAAAATATTGGTGACCAGACCAACGCTCGTGAAAAACCTTACTTTCTTTTGTCCAATGGTGAAGTTTGCTTTTACAGGAACATCTATATAATAAAAGTTGTAAATAAATTTCGATTTTTCCGGTATCCCAGAATTCGGGCAGCAATCGTCATTAAATCATTAAACTTTGTCTGATATCCTTTATTAGAATATTGAATACCGGTCTCCAGACCAATATTTCTTTTAATATTAAAGCATATATTCAATCCGGCAGTGTACCTTATTTTGACCGTTTCGTGTTCATTGTTATACTGTATAATCGCATTGCTGGAAGGACTTCCATCCTTATTTTGCAAAGTCCGAAAACCAATATCGGGTGAAACATTCATGCCGATCTGAACTCTCCTGAAATCAGAAGTACCGGATTCATTTGGTTTATCTTGTCCGTAAGAACTTAACGACGTTGTGACTAGCAGTAGTAATAAAAAGCTTAAATGCTTCATTGGTTGGTTGTCATATTTATTATTTATGTTGTTTTAGTATATGTTCTTCTCACCAATAAACGTCCCTACTCTTCTCCGGCAAAAATACCACACACGATATCCACTGAATCCATATTACCGGATTCTACATAGTAAAGGATATCACCGTTTACGCCCCATTTTGTAGTAGGCAACAAAGAAAAACCATTGACTTCTCCTATTTTGTTTGCTTCGAAATAGGAATAACACAATAAGACCGTGACTGTAACAGGAATTCCCGTATCGCTTACAAAACGAAAGCCATCTACTATATAATCAGATCGTTGAAGAGCATTCCACTGGAAAGGAACTTCGCGCAACTCCTCTTCCAGACTATTTAGAAAATATTCGGCTCGTCTGACATCGGGATGATTGCTGGTTAGATTTATTTTATTTTTCATGGGGAAAAGATTTGCATCAATATATTAAGAATCTGAAAGTGTATTTGGTATTAATACAACTAAAATACTAAAAATAATTTAAAAGAGATATTTGAACAGACTCATGACAACATGGCAACCATTTGTAAGAGGGAAGTACACCGATTTGGGTTTTAAATCTTTTTTCCTATCTTAGAAAAGAAACGGTCACGTGCTGAATGGGAATTGTAGGAATAACTCACCTAACCTTTACCCCTCATGATCAAAAGAACACTTTATTTTGGGAATCCTGCCTACCTGAGTACAAAAGACGAGCAGCTAGTCGTCAATCTCCCCTCACACGGAATTCAAGATATCAAAAAGATGGATGCCACAATTCCTATTGAAGACATAGGCGTTGTAATACTGGATCACCAGCAGATTACCATTACCCATTCCTTAATGGCCAAACTTCTTGGTAACAATGTAGCGCTGATCACCTGTGACCATACCCATCACCCGGTAGGCATGCTATTGAATTTAGATGGACATCAAAAACAATCTGCCCGGTTCCAAGCCCAGGTAAATGCCACCCTCCCTTTAAAGAAACAGCTCTGGCAGCAAACCGTGAAAGCAAAAATCCAAAATCAATCTGCCCATCTAAAAAAGCTAGGGAAGAATCATGAAAACATGAACCGTTGGATCGAAGAAGTTAAATCCGGAGATACCGATAATTGTGAAGCCAGGGCTGCTGTATATTATTGGAAAAATATTTTTTCGGGAATGCCCCTTCCTGAAAATTCAATCCTTGCAGAAGGGTTAAAGGATTTTAAACGTGAAAGAGAAGGGACTCCTCCCAATAATTTACTCAACTATGGCTATGCCATTTTAAGAGCAATCGTAGCAAGAAATCTTGTAGGATCAGGTTTATTACCTACTCTTGGAATTTTTCATCGTAATCAATACAATGCCTATTGTCTGGCGGATGACATCCTGGAGCCTTACAGACCCTATGTAGATCAGGTTGTCCACTCGATGGTATTAAATGGAGAAGACTTTACAGAACTAACTCCTTCGGTCAAAAAGAAGCTTTTGGAAATACCGGTCATTGACGTGCACATAGAGGGAGAAAGGAGTCCGTTAATGATCGGTGTACAGAAAACTACTGCTTCTTTAGCCAAATGTTTTGAAGGAAAAACCAGAAAGATCTCTTATCCAGAGTTGGTATGAGACTTAATGAATATAGAATCATGTGGGTGATGGTTTTCTTTGATCTGCCTACGGAAACCAAAAAGGAACGGAAGGCCTATTCCGAATTCAGGAAAAAAATGCTGAAGGATGGTTTTGCTATGTTTCAATTTTCGATTTACCTGCGCCACTGTGCCAGCAGGGAGAATGCGGAGGTTCATATTAAGAAAGTGAAAAGTTTTTTACCCTCCAAAGGACATGTAGGGATTATGTGCATCACCGATAAGCAATTCGGGATGATGGAAATTTTTTACAATAAAGCAGAGAAAGAAAAACCAGGAATATCGCAGCAACTTGAGCTGTTTTAACATATTTAAAATGTACGCTTTAAGTATCAGAAAGCGTTATTAAAAAAGAAAACCTCATAGAAATAAGCTATTTCTATGAGATTAGAATACCGAAAACACTTATTGTTGTGTCAGAAACCAACTCTTTGAATCCTGATTTTTAATCGTAAATTTGATCGTAACACACTGATTTATATAACAATTACACATAATCAGTTGTTGACGGTATATCAAAGATCGTTATTTGAAAGCAAATCACAACGGAGATTCAATATTTATATTTTGGATTACGTTGTTGACGGTATATCAAAGATCGTTATTTGAAAGCAAATCACAACCCGTACGAATATGTGATTTAAGATGAAGATGTTGTTGACGGTATATCAAAGATCGTTATT
>CAYTGJ010000084.1:0-4225 GCA_964437245.1 uncultured Chitinophagaceae bacterium | reverse complement strand
TCACAACAACCGAATCCTTAATCACATCAGTAAGTAGGTTGTTGACGGTATATCAAAGATCGTTATTTGAAAGCAAATCACAACTAGCTGGCCGTTTGAGTAGTACCTCTCCCAGTTGTTGACGGTATATCAAAGATCGTTATTTGAAAGCAAATCACAACAATTATCAGTGTTTTGTATCTATTTATCTTGTTGTTGACGGTATATCAAAGATCGTTATTTGAAAGCAAATCACAACAGAAACGGAGAATACGAAAATCCAAAGAAAGTTGTTGACGGTATATCAAAGATCGTTATTTGAAAGCAAATCACAACTCTTTTTTGCAGACCTCAGGCTGGCGCTGAGTTGTTGACGGTATATCAAAGATCGTTATTTGAAAGCAAATCACAACCAGGTGCTGCGATTGGTGCTGGGGTTGCAAGTTGTTGACGGTATATCAAAGATCGTTATTTGAAAGCAAATCACAACTATTCTTCTTCATATAATTATCTTTTGGCGTTGTTGACGGTATATCAAAGATCGTTATTTGAAAGCAAATCACAACGATCCTATTGAACTGGATAAATGATATGATGTTGTTGACGGTATATCAAAGATCGTTATTTGAAAGCAAATCACAACGATCGCCCTACAAAATCCTTTTCCGTCCTCGTTGTTGACGGTATATCAAAGATCGTTATTTGAAAGCAAATCACAACGGGTAACATTTCTTTTCCTTAATGAAGAAAGTTGTTGACGGTATATCAAAGATCGTTATTTGAAAGCAAATCACAACGGATTTGCTGTAGTTGGTTCAACTGGATTTGTTGTTGACGGTATATCAAAGATCGTTATTTGAAAGCAAATCACAACCAGCCTACGCATTTGGACGGCAATCCAGGAGTTGTTGACGGTATATCAAAGATCGTTATTTGAAAGCAAATCACAACAGAAAGCAGATCCTCTTGTAAATGAATTCTGTTGTTGACGGTATATCAAAGATCGTTATTTGAAAGCAAATCACAACATTAGCACTAATACATCAAGAGGTATATTAGTTGTTGACGATAACTGTCAGATTAAGTCAAAACTACTTCATTTAATTCCCCAAGCATAGAGACTTCGAAATCCTCTCCTTCAAAGAGGAAATTCCAATTTTCTTTTGACATCTTTAATAAAGGAGTTTGTCTTTCAACTTCAATAGTTCCAGCAATGGCTTTATACTTGTCTAAATCTTTCTTTATTTCTTTTGTTTTATCTAATCCAACTTTTTGGCATAAAGTACTTAAACGAAAACTATTATTAATAGTATCAAATCTGTATCGTCTATTTTCGTAATCTTCTTTACGCTTTTTATTATCTTCTATATCCTTGTTTTCTGTTACTTGGTGAATACCTAATGATTCTTCATATTTGCGCAGTAATAAATCTTTTATAATACTAACATTATCCTTGATCTCATCTTTAGATTGAGCTTCTAAATGATATTTGAGCCAAATACTATTATCTGAAAATTGGGTAATCACATAAAGTCGTTTAGACTGAAAATCAATATCATTTCTTTTTTCGTACTCTTCATCTTCTTTTAATACTAGCACCTTTTGTCCTACTTTCAGTAGCTTTTTGGGATACATTTTTGAGTATTCTGTTCCGTTTTCTTCATCATATTTTTTCAAATACTCATCAATTACAAAACCACCATACTTTTTGTATGCTTTTGCTAATTCAAAAGAAGCAATAGGTATCATTTCACGTTCTACTTCTCCGTTATTACCCTTTTGAAGTAATATAGCATAAGGAATTGAACCTGATTCTGAGTAAAACTTGTTTTTGTAATCATGCTTAGAGCGATAATTAACTCGCTCTTTTACTTCTTTTCCTGCACTTGTTTTTACACGAACGTGACGAATAGTTTTACCTTGACAATCTTTGATTTCAGACTTGTTCTTTTGTTGTTCCACCAATGTTTTAATTACAGGATCAACAATTGCCTTAATCAATTTATCTGATGATTTTACTTTATCTATTGGTTCACGCTTAACAAAAACAAACTCATTCTTACCTGTTTGATACTTCCAATTGTTTCCTTCTCTCTTGGGTTGTCCATCATCGTCTCGTTCAACATCTCTAATTTTTCCCAAGTAAGTTTGAGCATATAATTCACTTCTAACTGTATCGCCATCGGATTTTAGCGGAATTTTATTCCCATCTTCACTTAAAACAAATTTCCCTTTCTTATCCTTTAAATATTGAATCACCCCTCTCTTTCTTACATTTCTAAAAGATTGCTTTAATATTTTATTGCTTTCATAATTTACAATCAACGTACTATTGTCTATATCTCGAATTAAAGCTTGAGAATTAAAGTTTTGAAACGGCTTTCTATTAGCAAGTTTCAGATGTTTTTCTATTGCCTCATAATACTCCTTAAGTATCCTATCTCTATGACTACTATTCACAGGAATAAGTGTTAAAACGGCTGCATCAATCGCGTGATGAGTGTGTTTATTTCTGCTTTTAATTTCGTCTTCCTCTTGAAAGCCATAGATCTTCCTAAAATCTGCAGTAGTACTTCCCTTCTGTACGGAAACTTTCTTGAAATATGTTTTCAAAAATTCCCTCGCATACTTGCTTACCATTTGTGTATCCACCAATTGCCGTCTTGCCCAACTATCTTTTACTTCCTCCGCTGTAAAACGCGCTACCTTATCATTCCAATAATCGTAGTGCATTTTATAATAATGCTTATCTTGTACTCGTATATTCTTCGCTTTCTCATCTTCGTTACTTTTGGATTTCGATTTGACCTCATATAAGCCTTTATAGTGGTTTCTTTTTTCGATCCAAACATTCAATCGAGATTCTATTCTTGTCCCCCAACCGTCTATATCCTTGTTATAATTATCACAATGTGTTGGTAATTGGTTTTTCTTTTTATCACGATTATACCAGGCATAAGCTACCGTTTGATTTGCCATTGTGTTATCTGGTAAGATACTTCGTGGAATGGTATGTTCAATGTCTATTTCATTAGAAAAAAGCTGAGCAATGGATATCATTCTGCCTGTATACATACATTGCCCTTTTTGTTCTGTCCACAGTTCATAACGTTTTATAGCCTCTTTTTCTTTAAGAATATCTAAGTTATTTCTATTTGTGAACTTCTTTCCCTTTTCATCAACGAATTCTTCAACTGTTTGCTCTGTCCAAAGTTCAAAAGTTGATAGGCTTTTTTCCACATTTATACTCTTATTTTCTTTTTCATTAAACTCATTTAAAAACTCGCGATATTTATCACGATTATTTTTTCGTTCATTTTGATAACGTTCAATAGCGGCCCTTTTGTTATTATCATTTAACTCTCTTGCTATTTCAACTATTATTTCTGTATCCTCATCAATATATCCTGTCCTTATCAGCTCATTAATCAACTTCCTCAAAATACTCATTGATTTGTTGAACATTGGATTCTTAATACTGTCAATTCTCGCTTCGGGAAGAATATTAAGCTTTGTTTTCTTATCAAAAATTGGCTCCCCGTATTTATTATTAGTATTTGAATGATGATAAAGTTCTCCCTTAAAATCTATTTTATGCGCTTTCAATAGCTCCAGAAAAATATCAGTCAATAAGGGTATTTTTCGATATGCTCTTTTTCCATTACTAAAAAAAGCTTGATAAAACTCTTTTACAGCGCTTAAAATTTCATTCCTATCATCTTTATTTTTTTCTCTCCAAGATTTTTCGCCAAAATAACCTTGACAAGCCTTTTCAATGTCGTTTAAATCACTATTATCTAATTGATATTTAAAATCTTGATGCGCAAATTTTTCTTCGTTTTCCAATCCTTTGTATTGGTCAATTAAGTTGTTTACAATGCCTATGATTGTTTTATTGGCGTTGTATTTCTCATTCGCATTGTGAGCGATTTTTTCGATAGCTTCTTTTTCTTGTTCCCATTTCTCTCCCAACAATTCAGGCAATTTTGCCAATAGAACCGCTTCATTATACAAATAACCTTCTTTTAAAAATGCTATGGTTTTGCAAGTTGCTTTTAAACTAAGGTCGGCATAGCCTTGAGTAATATTATTCTTGAGTTTTGCAAAAGGGTTATATTCTTCTCCCTTTTTCGTTTTCTCGTTCTTAACATTTAGTTTTTCAACAGCAAATTTCTCTAAAAAATTTTTATCTTTTGCTGTTTTTTCATCAAACGAAAACAATATATGCCATAAATCATAAACCGAA
>CAYTGJ010000083.1:15011-20412 GCA_964437245.1 uncultured Chitinophagaceae bacterium | reverse complement strand
TGCAATTGCTTCAATGCCTAATACCAAACCGCCTGTACAAACCAAAGATGCTGTTTCGTATATCCGTAACCGTACCTCCGGAACGTTGGTCGAAATCTATCCGGTGGCTTCCGTCACGCTGGGAAACAAGGGCGAGGAACTTACGGAGATGATTGACTTGCATACCGCCGGAGCGGTTGCTTTTTCCGATGGAGAAAAACCTGTCTGGCATACTGATGTCATGCTCAAAGCGCTGCAGTATACCCAGACTTTTGAAGGACTGGTGATCAATCATGCAGAAGATAAACTGCTCACACACGGTGCGCAGATGAATGAGAGTCCTGTGAGTACCCGGCTTGGCTTGAGAGGGTTTCCCAAATTAGCGGAAGAACTGATGGTAGCGCGGGATCTTCAGATCCTGGAATACACAGGAGGACGACTGCATTTTGCGCATGTGTCCAGTCCTGCTTCTCTTGAACTGATCCGGAATGCAAAGAAAAAAGGACTTCAGGTGACCTGCGACATTGCGGCTTACCAGTTGATCCTGGACGAAGAAGTGCTTACTGGTTTTGATACCAATTATAAGGTCAATCCTCCGTTGCGCACGAGAAAAGATATCGAAGCTTATTGGAACGCTGTGGCAGACGATACGATTGATGTGATCGTGTCGGACCATATTCCCCAGGACCTGGAAAGTAAAAACCTGGAGTACGACCTGGCAGATTTTGGAATGACAGGATTGGAAACGATGTTTGGGTTGCTGAATACTTACAATACTGTTTTATCCTTGGAAAAACTCATCGGTAAGTTTACCTCCGCTCCGAGGACGATCCTTAAAGTAACCATACCGCAAATAAAAGAAGGCGAAATCGCCGAACTGACCGTATTTGATCCGGAAGAAGAGTGGACGTACGATGAAAAAACGATCCGGTCGAAATCAAAGAATTCTCCTTTTGTAGGACAACGGCTGAAAGGCAAAGTAAAGGCGACGATCAAGGGACGCAATAATTTTATTGCCTGATGCATTTGTGAGTAGTTTTCCTGTGGTTACTTCACCACAGGAAAACTACTGTTTTTAGTGGGGTAATTTATTTTTCAGGACCCCGTAGGTAAACGTACCGGCCATGGCAGCAAGCAATGCAGCGATCATCACCGTATAACCGTTTCCGACCAGGGCATACAATGGTCCGGGACAAGCTCCCGTAAGTGCCCAGCCAAGCCCGAAAATCACTCCGCCGGGGAAATATCCTTTATGGTATTTTTTAGGTTCGATCCTGACGGGTTCACCCTGGATGGTTTTGATATTGAATTTTTTGATCAGCAGCACAGAGATCATTCCTACGGCTACTGCTGAGCCAATAATACCATACATATGAAAAGACTGGAACCGGAACATTTCCTGGATTCTGAACCAGGAGATCACTTCGGCTTTGGTCAGTAAAATACCAAAGAAGATCCCGCTCAGTAGAAATTTTAAATGGCGCATAATCATGAGAAGTTATCGTAAGAAGAAAGGAAGTAATACATGGGTCATCAGTAAGCCTCCGGCAAAGAAGCCGATCACCGCAATAAGTGAAGGCCAGTTCATGATCGAAAGGCCCATGATGGCATGGCCGGAAGTACAGCCATCAGCGTAGCGTGTGCCGAAGCCTACCAGGAAGCCTCCCAGGATAACGAGGGAAAACCCTTTCCAGGAAGAAAGCGCTGCCCAGTTGAATATCTCGGAAGGATTTAAGCCTGTGGTATCCTGTATTCCCAGTGCCTTTAGATCCGACAGGGTAGAGGGGGAGATTTCTGCTGTGGGATTCAGAAACGTACCGGCTATCCAGCCGCCAATCACAATTCCGGTGACCAGTAGCAGGTTCCAGCTTTCTTTTTTCCAGTCATAATTGAAAAAATCTACTTTGACAGGAGTACACATCGCACAAAGATGTTTGAGCGAAGAGGAAAGGCCGAAAGGCTTGTTGCCTAAGAGCAGCAGCCCGGGTACCATCAGGCCGATCAAAGGGCCTGTAATATACCAGGGCCAGGGTTTTTGGAGTAATTCTAACATAATTACAATCGTTTAAGAGTGAAATAACTGTAACGCGTTTTGGGTAGTGACCGTTTCTACTTCTTTTACCGGAATGTTTTTCAGATCGGCTATTTTTTGTGCGATCAGCGGGATATAGGACGGTTCATTTCTTTTTCCCCGGTAGGGGACAGGAGAAAGATAAGGACTATCGGTTTCCAGTACAATAGTGGCGAGGTCCAGCTCCGGAATTATTTTATCGATACCACCATTCTTGAACGTGACCACTCCACCGATCCCCAGTTTAAATCCAAGGGCAACCACTTCGTCCGCCTCTTCTCTGGTCCCGGAAAAACAATGAAAGACTCCTGTAAGACGGTCACTTTTGACGGCTTTTATAATTTCGATCGTTTCCCGGAAGGAATTCCGGCAATGGATTACAATGGGCAGCGCATGTTTTTCTGCCAGCCCGATCTGTATTTTCAAGGCTTCTTCCTGTTGAGCTTTAAAGCTGGTATCCCAGTAGAGATCAATCCCTATTTCGCCTACAGCAGCAAAAGGACGTTTGCTCAGCCAGTCTTCTACCAGGTACAGTTCTTTTTCGAACTCTTTTTTTACATAGCAGGGATGCAGTCCCATCATGGCAAGGCATTGGTCCGGATAGCGTTCTTCCAGTTCCATCATCCCGTCGATGGAGGTATGATCGATATTGGGCATGTATATTTTTTGTACACCTGCGTCATAGGCTTTGGCAAGTATGGCAGACCGGTCCTGGGCGAACTCTTCGGCGTAGAGATGGGCGTGGGTGTCGATAAACATGGGCTATCTGAATTTATTTTCTATCTGCAAAAGTACGTTTATCCTTTTACATAATAAAAAACTCCTGCTTGACCCAAGCAGGAGTTTTTGTGAAAGCGTAAATAAAACTTTCTAGATATCGAGGATCGTGAATTCCACTCTCCGGTTTTTCGCTTTGTTGGCATTGGTAGTGTTAGGAGCTACCGGTTTGGTTTGTCCGTATCCTTTGGACGAGATCCTGTCGTCGGAAATCCCTTTGCTCAAAATGTAGTTGGCTACCGCCGCTGCTCTCTGATCGGAGAGTGTCAGGTTCTTATCCGGTTTTCCTACATTGTCGGTGTGTCCGCCGATCTCGATTTTTACTTCAGGATATTCATTCAGGAAGCTTACTACTTTATCGAGTTCCATGAAAGACTCTTCTTTGAGCGCCGCCTTTCCTGTTTCGAAGAATACATTGTTCAGTTTTACAGACGATCCTACTTCCAGAGGAGAAAGATAGAGATCTTTGTAGATCCTTACAGGAGTGGTCTCTTTGCTCAGGCTGACCAGTTCATAGACCGGGAAATATTTGCTGGCGGAAGCATTTACGATATAATCCTGTCCGATCGGTAGTTCCAGTTTGTATTCTCCGGTACTCTTATTAATGATCGCAGTGGTAGATACCACGTCGTTTACTTTGATCTTGGTCTCTATTTTAGCAGAAAGCGGTTTGTTTGATTTTCTGCTCAGGATCTTTCCGGAAAGGATTGCCACTTGTCTGATCTCCGTCACATAAAGGTTTTTATTGATCTCCTGGTATTCGGTGATGTTATTCAGGTTCAGGTATTCTACGTCCGGAGCATATTTGTCGGCCAGTATCTGAAGGCTGTGATTGCTTCCATAAGGGACTTTGATCTTATAGATACCAGTATTCAGGTCTATGATCACGGAGTCGGTGATCACACCGTCCAGGGCTACCCGAGGGCGGGCGCTGGCAGGGATCTTTGCATTGGTTCTTCTGTTCAGCATTTTTCCTTGTACCAATACATAAGGGACAGGAGTCACATACAGGTCCTGCGTCAGTTCCGTGTATTCCCGTACATCGGTCATGTCGATGATCTCTTGTTTGGAGTTGAAATTCTTGACGCTGGCATTGATGTAATATTTACGGCCAAGCGGTAATTTCAGCCGGAAGGAAGCCGAATCGTAGTTCACTACTACGCTATCAGCCGGCTTTCCGTCGGCCATGATGGTAAACAGCGAATGGGTGTGCAGCGGAGCATTTTTAGTCGTATTGATCACAGTTCCTGACACGATCACGAATGGATTCTCTTCGTAAAGTTTTACTCTGTAAATATCGGATTTGGTATTCCCGTTTTTGTCAGAGCAGAAATAAGCCCAGCTTTCTTTCAGGTTGGTTTTGTAGTATGAATCCCAGGCTACGGAATTGATGGTATCGTTCAGCACGACCGGGTCTGTCCAGTTTTTATAGGTATCGTCGATCCTGCTGGACCGCATGATGTCAAAATAATCTTTGTTGAACCGGTTGGCGGAGTAGTAGAGGTATTTATTGTCCGGACTCAGGAAAGGTGCTTCAATGCTTCCGTAATCATTGATGTTCCTTATTTTTTTAGGTTTAGACCATTTTCCTTTTTCTGATTTTCTGCTGACATAAATATCCTGTACATTTTTTCTCCATTTGGTGGTGTAGGTCATCACCAGGGTTTGTTCGTCGGTACTCATAAAGGCATTGCTGACAGCTCCTTTATTTTTACGTGAATAAGCCGGTATCTTTATTTTCTGAGGATTGTTCCAGGCAGTATCACCGCTGGCGGTGACAGTACTCAGCCCTCGTTTGATCCAGTTAACTTTTTTCTTTGAATAGATCCCTTTGATCACTACCTGCTTCCCGTCTTCTGAAACGGACACGATGGAGTTGTTGCGGGCCGTGTTAAAAGGAAATGGCATCCGTTGTGCTTCTGTCCACGAACCGTCCGGCTGTAGCTGGGAATACCAGATGTCCATACTTTCATGCGGGCCAAAGGTATTTTCAGGATGATTGATCCGGTTAAAATAAAGGGTTTTTCCGTCCGGAGCGATCACCGGGTTCACATCGTTGTATTCGGTATTTACTCCTCCTACCAGCTTTTGGGCGGTAAAAGTAGTTTGTCCGAAAGACAGAATACTATTGAGAAGCAGAATTATCAAAAATAAACTTTTTTTCATAAATACTATCAGATAAATAGTGGTAGAATGTGTTGCGATTAATATTTTTTAAAGGATTCCATTTCTGGTTTACGTGCTTTCACGAATACTAAATTCATTCCGGTACGGATACTGAAATTATTTGTATTGAATGGATTCAACATCGCAGCCATATTGTCTCCTGTAAGATAGAACTGGAAAGGTCCTGGTTTGATCATCAGTCCCAGGCCTATATTGTTGTAGCTGTTTTTACGTACGTTGTAGGATACTACAAAATTCAGAATACGTCCTGCGCGCTGAATGAACGCAACCGATCCGGCTGGTTTCAAACCATAGTAAAATTCAGAATATCCGGTCACGGCTATTTTAGTGTTTCTTCCCAGGTTGTAGGCGGCTGAGAGGTAGATGGAAGGAGTAAGGCTGGTTCTG
>CAYTGJ010000083.1:13179-15001 GCA_964437245.1 uncultured Chitinophagaceae bacterium | reverse complement strand
GAGCAGGCTATTCTTATTCAATGCTGATCTCAATGTATTTGGAGACCCCTTCTTCTTTTAAATGAAAACGGATTTTCAGCGAGTCAAGATAAGAAGACAATCCCAGTTCACCATTGTTGACAATACTGTCCAGGCTTATTCCCTGGAAGGTGTAGGTGCCGTCTATTGCATACGATTTTGCCTGGCTTGTCCATACGATCGCTCCCAGATTATTGACCGCTCCGGTAATCTCCCATTTTCTGGAAGGAGTATAAGCGATTCCCAGATCTGCTCCATATCCCAGGTTCTGAAAATTGCCGAACGATCTTGCGTAATTGGCATTCTGATCATCGTAAGGGAAGACAGAAGAAGAGTAAGACTGCATTTTGGCAGAAAGAGTGTGGGTATAGAAGTCATCGTCGATCGAGATTGTACCTCTGGAAGTTTCGGTGTAAACGTTGTTTAATCCTTGCAGTAATTTCAGACGTACTCCGTAGCGTAGTTTGCCTCCGTCTTTTGCCCGGGTCAGGCCGAACGCATATTCATTGTACTGGGTCACGTTGGCTCCCAGATTTTCAAGATTTACCGAACTCCCTATATACTGGGCATTCCCATACCAGGCAAGACTGAAAAAATCTCTGGGGAAATTAAGCCGTACGTTTGTTACGTTGGTGGCATTTAAAGACAGATAAAGGTTCCGTACCTTGACACGAAGACTGAAAAGATCTATGCCGGAAGTTGTGTTCAGGTAGTTGTTCGTAGGAGACATTTTTGTAATGGCCCTGTCCAGGTTGATCCGGTAGGTTGTATCGTTGGTTTGTACTACATCAATGTCTCTGGCTACAAACGGAGAAAAGTAAACCCCCGAATATACAGACGAGATCCCCGGCAATCCGATGCTGACATTATGTTCCGGTACCAGGGTTGGGTTTACATAGCTCCCCTGGAAAACATTGTTCATATGGAACAAGGTCATTTCATGTTGTCCGAAGGAAACCTCTTTCAGAGAAAGCAGAAACAGAAAAATTAAGAATTTCTTTTTCACAATTATAGAGTATTAATAAGGGTTAATAAATTATTTTTTCGAACCAAGAGGGACCGCCAGTTTTGCTTTCATTCCCATGTTGATCTGGAAATAATCGTCTTCCAGGCCTGCAACATTCGAGGTGGTCAGCTTGTAATAAAAATACATCTTTCTGGAGCTTTGGGTCAGTTCGTAGTAGCGTTGTTTGTCTACACTTACCTCCACGTATTTTACACTGGGGTAGGCACTGGATCCCATCGTGATCACTTTTTGCTGGTCATTTAGCAGTGAATCGACGTAAACATCGTTGGAGTCAGAAAAATAGATCTGCACGTCACCGCTGAAAGGAAAAGAGTTGATCAGCCGGACCTTGAAGTCCATCCGTTCGATGACCGATTCAAGCGAATCCTGGGTTTTAGAGCCGGGGAGTTCGATCGAGGCGGTATCCGACATCGTTACTTGTGTGAATCCCGGGATTGTAGGGATGGTATCCGCCAGCGTGATGACTTCTTCCAGAAAAGGAAGTGCTATTTCCGGACCATAGTTCCAGGTATTCACTTTCTTGAATTCATCCAGATCTTTTTTGTAACAGCCGGTGAGCAGTGCAAAACAAAGTATCGGTAAGCTGATTATTAAGGAGGTTTTTTGATCTAAAAGCATAATTTAACTAGGTTTAATGATATAATGTTAAAAAAAAAGAATCATATTACAATTATATTTTTGTGGTTATTTGTTTTCTAATCTACATATAATGAATCAGTTTTACTGAATTAAACGGTTTTTATGATCAATAAAGTAGTAGACACGGTGGAAGAGGCC
>CAYTGJ010000083.1:0-13169 GCA_964437245.1 uncultured Chitinophagaceae bacterium | reverse complement strand
TTAAAGATCATTCGGTCCTGATGGTAGGTGGATTCGGGCTTTCCGGGATCCCGGAAAACTGTATTTCGGCAATTTTAAAAGCCAATATCCGGTACCTGACCTGTATTTCAAACAATGCAGGAGTAGATGGATTCGGGCTTGGACTATTATTGAAAAACAAGCAGATCAAAAAAATGATCTCTTCTTATGTCGGAGAGAATGAAGAGTTCGAGCGTCAGTTATTGTCAGGAGAACTGGAAGTGGACCTGATCCCTCAGGGCACACTGGCCGAACGCATACGAGCCGGAGGAGCTGGAATCCCTGCTTTTTACACGCCGGCAGGAGTAGGTACGGAAGTAGCAGCGGGAAAAGAAACGCGCGAATTTGACGGGAAAATGTATCTCATGGAACGATGGCTTCGGGCCGATTTCAGCCTGATCAAAGCCTGGAAGGGAGATACAGCAGGGAATCTCCTCTACAAAGGCACGTCAAGAAATTTTAATCCCATGATGGCAGCCGCGGGCAAAATAACGATTGCAGAAGTAGAAGAGCTGGTCCCCGCCGGTGAATTGGATCCGAATCAGATTCACACTCCCGGGATTTATGTCACCAGGATTTTCCAGGGCAAAGATTATGAAAAGCGGATCGAGAACCTGACCATACGGGAGCAATAGCTCTTACGTCAGGAGCAGAGCCATTGGATCGCTTCCTCTTTGCTTACAAAATAACGGAGTTTCATATTGCTGGTCTTCGTCACATCGTTGGCGATCTCTTCGGTCACCAATTGCCGGAAAATATCTTCAGAACTGATAATGGCAATTTTATCTACAATGCCCAGTGCCCGAGGTACAAGATCGGTGGTCACCCATTTATAGTCGTCAGGAGAGATCGCTGCGCCGTGAGTAGTATCGGAAAGCCATCCTTTTAGATTATGTTTTTTTACCAGCTGAAAGCCTTCTTCCATGGCGTTCCGGTATTCTTCACTGGTACAGCCCCCGTTCCAGGTGATGCATACGATCTTAAGGTGCTGATCTACCTCAAGTGTCATATAGTCTTTTTTTACAGCGGTTTCTATCATATTGATGTAGTTTTGATGTGAGGGGTCAAACGGTTCTTTTGAACGTTAGGTTTTCGCAGCAAGCGTTTCTCCCTTCTGAAGTGATGTAGGAAAAGTATAAAATAATTAATTCTATAATTACGGTTTTTGTTTTAATTTTTTATATGTTATTTTATTGTTATTCAGTATTTTGTTTTCATTTAAAATATGTTTTTAAGATTATAAAAGTGGACCGTCCTTTATATTAATCTCCCTTGCTGCCTGCTGATATCTTTTCTAAATTTGTCCTTATATAAAATAATTAGAAGATGAAACAAATGAACCGTTGGCAGATTGATTGTGCACATACCCCGGAGACGATCGACAGGATTTTATTACCAATCCGGAAAAGAGGGTTGAGTGTACATAGTTTAAATTATCAGAAAAAGGATAATGAGAACGCTGTCTGTACGATCGAGTTCGAAATCGAAGAATCGGACATCGACAGGGTATATAAAAACATGATCCGTATATACGATATCCAGGGAGTAACCAAACTGAGCTGATCGCTCTTGGCTGATAAAAAAAATAAAACCGTTCCGCTGTATGGCATTGAGATCTTTTCCCGCCAGGAAGGGAAAAGACAGTATGAAGTGGAAATATTTGATAGTAACCGGCACTTCGAAGTACACTATCCTCATCGTCATGACTTTTATGAAATCCTCTTTCTGACGAATGGCAGCGGAACGCATACGATCGATTTTAAGGATCATACGATCAAACCTAATTCTATTTTCTTCCTTTCCCCGGGCCAGATCCATTCTATTTCTTTGTCCCGGGACATCTATGGATATATATTCCTGTTTTCACCGGAGTTTTTTCTGATCAATAAGACGGATAAAAATAAGATCTTCGAATTCCCTTTTTTTTATAATACAAACGAAGAAAATGCCCCTTTACAGTTGGCAGAACAGAAGGATATTGATTTCCTGGAGCAGCTTTTCCGGAAAGGCTGTGAGGAGAACCTGGGCAGGTCACAGGAATCCGAAGAAATGATCCATTCTATTCTGGATCTGATCCTGATTTACTGTAAGAAATTATACCCGCAGCAGTCTGGCAGTGCAGGAATGAAGAAGGGGAGGCTGATGGTGAAAAAATTCAAACAACTGATCGAAGAACGATACAACGAGAATTTTTCGGTGAAAGAGTATGCCGGAATGTTGTCCATCACACCGAGCCATCTCAATGAAACGGTCAAAAATGTAGTAGGACGTACTGCTTCTGACCTGATCGATGAAAAGATGATCATTGAGATCAAAAAACTATTGTGGCATACCGAACTTACGGCTACTGAGGTGGCCTATGCACTGAACTTCTCTGATCAGTCTTATTTTTCCAAATTCTTTAAAAAACATACCGGGATGACTCCGGGAGAATTCAGGAACAGTAAGCAGGAACAATAACAGAAGCTGTTTAGCGGCTGGAGGCTATTGTTATTATGATTCTCCTGTTCCCGTTTCTGTTCCTGTTTGTTTTATATTGTAATTTGTTGATTATATTATTGTTGTGTTATCTGGTGATTGCCATAAAAACAAGTATGCCATAAAAAGTACCTAAACTTCCCTGTAAAGGACGTATAGGATTAGTAGTTTATATCCCATATTTGTATCCGGGGAATTATCCCTGTTTAATAAAGCAAAACAATAAAATTAAATATCTGTAAAAATGGCTAATTATTTCAATACTCTTCCTTTAAGAGAACAGCTTAACCAACTGGGCGTTTGCGAATTCATGGACATAAGTGAATTTTCAAAAGGCGTAGAAGCACTGAAAGGTAAAAAAATCGTAATCGTAGGTTGTGGAGCACAAGGACTAAACCAGGGATTGAACATGAGAGATTCCGGACTGGATATCTCTTATACCCTGAGAAAAGAAGCAATCGAAGCGAAAAGACAATCCTGGAAGAATGCTACGGACAACGGTTTCAAAGTAGGAACTTACGAAGAACTGATCCCGTCTGCAGACCTGGTGATCAACCTTACTCCGGATAAACAACATACAGCGGTAGTAGGGGCCGTAATGCCGTTGATGAAAAAAGGTGCTACGCTTTCTTATTCTCATGGGTTCAACATCGTGGAAGAAGGAATGCAGATTCGTAAAGACATCACCGTGATCATGGTAGCGCCTAAATCTCCGGGATCTGAAGTGAGAGAAGAATATAAAAGAGGATTCGGTGTGCCTACCTTGATTGCTGTGCACCCTGAAAATGATCCGGAAGGAAAAGGATGGGAATATGCAAAAGCGTATTGTGTAGGTACCGGAGGAGACAGAGCCGGAGTGCTTCGCTCATCTTTTGTGGCAGAGGTAAAATCTGACCTGATGGGAGAGCAAACGATCCTTTGCGGTCTGTTGCAGACAGGTTCTATCCTTTGTTTCGACAAAATGGTAGAAAAAGGAATTGATAAAGGATACGCAGCAAAACTGATCCAGTACGGATGGGAAGTGATCACAGAATCCCTGAAACACGGTGGTATCACAGCAATGATGGACAGACTTACGAATCCTGCCAAAGTGAAGGCATTCGAATTGTCTGAAGAGTTAAAACTTATTATGCGTCCTCTGTTCCAGAAGCATCAAGACGATATCATAAGCGGAGAGTTCTCTTCTACGATGATGATCGACTGGAACAATGATGATAAAAACCTTTTAGGCTGGAGAGCGGCGACCGGTGAAACGGCTTTTGAAAAAACACCTGCGGCTGATGTGAAAATCTCTGAGCAGGAGTATTACGACAACGGTCTTCTGATGGTAGCCATGGTAAGAGCAGGTGTGGAACTTGCCTTTGAGACCATGACCGAAGCTGGTATTAAAGAAGAGTCTGCGTACTATGAATCTCTGCACGAAACTCCTTTGATCGCCAACACGATTGCCCGTAAAAAACTGTTTGAAATGAACAGAGTGATCTCTGATACTGCCGAGTACGGCTGTTACCTGTTTGACCATGCTTGTAAACCTTTGCTGGCAGACTTTATGAAAAAGATCGATACAGATGTGATCGGTAAAAACTATAACGAAGGAAAAGACAATGGCGCAGATAACAAGAAACTGATTGCGATCAACGAGGTGATCCGTTTCCATCCGATCGAGATCATTGGTGCTGAACTTCGTGAAGCGATGACTTCTATGAAGCAGATCAGCCTTGGATAATTCTTGTCCCTGGTTCTTCTGACGATCAGGAAATAAATACAAAGCCCCGGAGCACGAAAAATGTCCGGGGCTTTTCTATGGGCAGAAGGAGCGAGAAAGCCCTTTGCTCCTCACCGGAATCTTGTAACTTGCAGGTCCATACAAGAACCAAACCGTATCGATGAAAAAGGTTGTACGACACAACGTGCCGCTCTGGCAGTTTGAAAATCTGTCTCAGTATCCTGAGATCGGACATTATGTATCCGGAAGAGAAGGAGGGAAAAGTTTCGGAGCACTCGGTAGTCTGAATCTTAGTTATAAAGTGAACGATGTACCGGAAAATGTTTCGGAGAACAGGAAGCGACTGGCGGATGCCTTGTCCGTGACTCCCGGAAATCTTATTTTTCCTGTGCAAACGCATAGCAATCATGTCCGGGTAGTAGGGAAAGATACTGGCCTGGAAGAATTGGAAGATACAGATGCTATCATCACGAATACTCCCGGATTGCTGATCTCCGTGCAATCGGCAGATTGTGTTCCTGTTTTATTATATGATCCTGTGCAGAAAGCGGCGGCGGCCATTCATGCCGGCTGGAGAGGAACGATGGCGCAGATCGTACATCATACAGTCGAAAAGATGAAAACTGTTTTTGGTTCTGCTCCTGACAATCTGATCGCGGCGATCGGTCCATCGATCGGAGAGGAGGTCTACCAGGTAGGACCGGAAGTAATAGAGGCGGTGGTACAGGTGTATGGGACGAAAGAAGGAATTATCAGCCGGGAGGCTGGTGGAAAAGGTTTCTGTAATCTGTGGGAAGCCAACAGAATCCAATTGCTCCGGCAGGGAATAAAAGCAGAGAACATAGAAGTGGCCGGGATCTGTACCTATCGTTATGCCGATCAGTTTTTTTCTGCCCGTCATTCCAACCATACGGCCGGACGGTTTGCAGCCGGTGTTGTCTTGAAAGAGAACAGTATTTAAAACAGGAAGAAGTATGGTGCTTTTGGTACATGTAAAACCTAATTCAAAGACAGATCAGATCGGGAAAGATGAGCTGGGTAACCTTAAGGTGAAAATACGGGCACAACCGGTCGATGGAAAGGCTAATAAATACCTGGAAGGGTATCTTTCGGCATTTTTTGGAGTATCCAAATCGCAGGTCCGGATCCTGAAAGGAGCCAATACCTCGCACAAAAGAATAGAGATCCTCGCTTCGGATGAGCTGATCTCTGCCCGGTTGGAAACACTTGAAATTCTTTGATTTTAGCCCTTAAAGGCTCTTTATGTATTTATTTACTATTTTTTCATTGAAATATAGCGAGGTTTTATCCAAATAATTCTATATTCCGTATTATTCTTTAGGTAAACTATCATACTATGAACATAAAGAGGATGTTAATGACAGCAGGTCTGATGGCAATGATATTCGTATTACCCTCCCTGCTGAAAGCGGAAACCGAACGGGAGTTGTTGGTGAAACGCTGGAAGGTGCTTAGTCATCATAGATCGGGGAAAACCCTTACGGTAACCCCTCATGATTTTCTCCAGTTTAAAGGAGATGGAATCTTTGAGCAGGCCCGCAACAGTTCTTATGCTAAAGGAAGCTGGGCGCTTAACGAGGATGAATTGACCATTAATAATAACGGGGAATACAAATGGAAGGTCGTTTCTGTTTCGGAAACAACTATGTCGCTTAAGCGAGGCACGGATGAAACGATGCAACTGGAAGTGGTCCCGATGCCGGCTCCGGTAGACAAATCATATTCGTCCAGGGTACAGCACCTGTGTACCGGCAAATGGAGGCTGAATGAGCATCATAAAGGCGATGCGGCCATTAAACTCTCTCCTTCGGATGTGATGGACTTCTACACGGATGGTACCTACGAGCAGGTGCTCAACGGAGTATATTCCAAAGGAACCTGGAAGTTCAATGGAGAGGAAACCGAACTCACGATCGATGCAGCTACCTGGCGGGTAGACGCACTTTCCGTATTGTTTTTTAAAATTACCCGTTTACCGGAAGGGAAAGAATTTATTGTATTTGCCCATACACGATAACCAGGTTGGTTATTTCCGGAGAAGGGTTATAAAGCGGTAATCGAAGTTGTTTTTTTCGTCCGCTTTATGATCCTTTTTTTCATAGACTATCCATTCGCCGGGATCATATCTGAAAAAACTGTCTCCTTCAAAATTTCCTTCCACTTCGGTAAGATAGAGACAATCCGCCTTAGGAAGTGCAAGCCGGTAGATCTCAGCGCCTCCGGTGATCATCGCTTCTTGTTCCCCGTTTTCTTCTGCCTTTTTCAGTGCTTCCTCCAGGGAGTGGACAATAATGCATCCTTCTGCTTTGTACGAGAGATCCCGGGTGATGATGACCGTCGTTCTGCCCGGCAGTGGTTTGCCGATCGACTCATATGTTTTTCTTCCCATGATCATATGATGTCCCATCGTCTTTTCTTTAAAAAACTTAAGGTCGGCAGGGAGATGCCACAGGAGTTTATTCTCTTTGCCGATCGCTCCGTCAGGAGCAGTGGCTACTATAATGGATATTTTCATGATACTTGCCCTGGCTCTTTAGATTTTATTTCCTCTTAAGAATTCTTCTACCGTCATTCGTTTTTTTCCTTCCATCTGTAACGCCAGTACAGAAAGGATTCCTTTGCCGGTATGAAAGTGAAGATATGATTTATGATCGGATTCTATTGTCCCCGGTGTTTGCTCACTGGTTTCTGCTACGATCCGGGTATTGAAAATTTTCAGGGTCTTGCCGTTTAGCTCCGTCCAGGCAGCCGGATAGGGGCTGAGTCCACGGATGAAGTTACGAAGTTCTTCCGCTGGTTTGGTCCAGTCTATTTTACAGGTCTCTTTGTGTATTTTAGGCGCTGTTTTCAGTGCGCCGTCAAAAGTCTGGGGAACGGGAGTATACGATCCTTTTTCAATGGCCTGTACGGTTTTAAGTACGAGAGCTGCTCCTTTTACTTTCAGACGGTTGTACAATACTTCAAACGTGTCCTCTTCCAGGATCGGTTCTTTGTCTGCAAAAAGAATATCGCCGGTATCGATTTCATGCTGAAGGAAAAAGGTAGTGCAGCCGGTTTCCTTTTCTCCGTTGATGATGGCCCAGTTGATGGGAGCGGCGCCTCTGTACTGAGGCAGAAGCGAGGCATGGAGGTTGAAGGTCCCGATTTCGGGCATGTTCCAGACCGATTCGGGAAGCATGCGGAAGGCCACGACGATCTGTAGATTGGCCTGGTAGCTTTTCAGTTCTTCCAGAAAGGCGGGGTCTTTTAGACTAGTGGGTTGCAGGACCGGAATAGCATGTTTGACTGCCACGTCTTTGACAGGGGAGGTTTGTATTTTCAATCCTCGTCCGGCAGGCTTATCGGGGGCAGTGATGACAGCAGCGATCTCGTATTGATGTTCGATCAGTATCTCAAGACTGGGGACCGCAAAATCGGGGGTGCCCATGAAGATGATACGTAATTTTTTTTCGGTCATGATAGTGATGGAATAGGATCGATAAGATGTTTTAGAAATCTGCGTACAACAGGTATTTTTTTCGCATGACTTTGTACTTATTCAGTTCAGGTTGCCAGGATTTCCGGATCTCTTCTTCGGAAATCCCTTTTTTGATCTGTTCCTGGAGCGTTGCATTTCCCGCATGGACATTAAACCCTTTGGTAAAGAACTTTTCTTTCTCAGGAGATTTCTGATACGCTTCGATCAGGAACGTTAAATGCACTCCCGGACCGGGAGCAATTTTTCGGAGATCCGTTCCATAGCAAAGTTGATTTTCATACAAAGGTTTTAAAGCTCCCAGGGTACTCTTGGGAGTAAACTGATAGTCCCCGTATGCTTTTGCCGGACCGCCGATGATCTGAAAAGGAGCCTCGGTACCTCTGCCAAGACTCATGATCGTTCCCTCAAAAAGCCCCATAAAAGGATAGAGCTGAATAGCAAGATCATTCGGTAAGTTAGGCGAAGGCTTTACCGGAAGTGAATATCTTGAGGTGTGTGCGTAGTGTTTAAGTGGGATCACAGTAAGGTCACAAACCTTTTGGCTGTCCAGCCAGTGCTCCCCGTTGATCATTTGGGCCAGTTCTCCTACCGTCAGTCCGTGCACGACCGGGATAGGATGCATTCCCAGAAAAGACTGGTATTTCCGCTCCAGTACAGGACCGTCTACATAAAAGCCGTTTGGATTAGGACGGTCCAGTACGATCATTTTTTTATGGTGATCGGCACAGGCCTGCATCAGGTAATGCATGGAACTGATGTAGGTAAAGAACCGTACTCCTACGTCCTGTATGTCAAATACGATGACATCAATATCGCTTACCTGCTCCCGGGTAGGTTTTTTATTGGAGCCGTAGAGGGAAACAATAGGAATCCCGGTCTTGGGATCAATTTCGTTGTTTACCTTTTCGCCGGCATCTACGGTACCCCTGAATCCATGCTCGGGAGAGAAGATCTTTTTGATCGTGATCCCATAGGTCAGCAGGGTATCTACCAGGTGGGTTTTACCTATTACCGAAGACGGGTTGACCATGAGCGCTACATTTTTGTTGCGCAGCAGGGCAATATACTGCTCCGGCTGTTCTGCCCCCATGAGGATCTTTTCCTGTGCCCCGGCAGAGGAGACAAACAGAAAAAAGACCGCAGCTAAAAGTAAAAGTGTTTTTTGTTTCATTTTTAGTAACTTCACCTCACAAAAATAAAACCATTTTTGAATCTATACCTTTTTATATCAAAAAGAATTAGGAAAGGAGACAAAGGCTCCTTTTCCGCTACGGTATCCACTATTGCAGTGATTACGGTAGCGTTCGGTATGTTTGTACTGATCATCTCTTTTGCCGTGCTGGACGGCTTCAAAAAAGAGATCCGCAATAAGATCTTTACGCTCGGAGGACATTTACAGGTTACCATGGCTGACAACAAAGAGTCTTTTGAAGAAAATCCATTTTCACGGAATACTCCTTTGTATCAGGACTGGCGTAGTCTTGACCAGGTGGCGCATTTACAGTCGTATTTTCATAAAGCCGGATTGCTTCAGACCAAAGAAGAGGTGATGGGAGTGATCCTGAAAGGGATCGGGACAGATTATGATAAAACAAAGCTGCTGGGAAATCTGGTGGCCGGAGAGTTTTTTATCAAGGAAGACACTGTTCCGTCGAGGGATATTATTGTAAGTAAAAAAATAGCAAAGAATCTTAGCCTGGATGTAGGAGATTCGGTGCTGATGTATTTTGTGCAGAACCCTCCACGCTTTCGTAAGCTACATGTAAAAGGGATTTATGAAACCGGTCTGGAAGAATTTGACGAACAGATCATCCTGGGCGATATCAACCTTATTCGCCAGCTCAATCATTTGGGCGATAGTATGGTAGGAGGATACGAGATCTTTGTGAAGAATTTTGAGCAGATGGAGCCTGCTTACAACCAGGTGTTCGATGCGATGGAATACGATATGCAGGTCGAAAAGATCACCGATAAATATCCCCAGGTATTTGACTGGCTGCAGCTTCTGGACCGGAACGTCCTGGCTTTGCTGATCATTATATTCATCGTATCGGTCTTCATTATCATATCCGGGATCTTTATCATGATCGTGGAGCGTACGTCCATGATCGGGATACTGAAAGCGCTGGGCGCTACAGACGGACAGATCAAAGGGATATTTTTTTACAACGGATTGATTATTATCGTAAAAGGGCTGGTGATCGGCAATGTACTTGGGGTGGGCCTCTGCTGCCTGCAGTCTGTTTTCCATTTTTTTCCGCTGGATCCTGCCAATTATTATATGGATTCTGTGCCTATTTCGCTGGATTGGAATACAATTTTTATGTTAAATTTGCTTACCCTGATCGTTATAAGTTTGGTACTATTTCTGCCTGTGATCGGTATATCGTATATTAGACCAGTAAAAAGCATCCGGTTTAATTAAGTAGATTTTGTGATAATTTTAATTTAATATATTGATAATGAGAAGGATAAAATTAATTAGTGGGGCAATTATGATTTTTCTGATAACCGCCTTAAACGGTTATTCCTATTCGATCAAGGTGAAGGTGAATGGCTTAAAAGATTCTACCTGTTATCTGGGGCATTATTTTGGACAGAAACAATATACTCCTGTGGACACTGCAAAGGCAGATGCGATGGGGAATCTGACGTTTGCCAAGAAGAAACCTCTGAAAGAGGGAGTGTACCTGGTCATTCTTCCAGGCACTTATTTTGAGATCATCGTAGGACCGGAGCAGGATATTAAGATCGAAACGGATACCAGCGATCTGATCGGTCATATGAAAACCAAGGGAAGCCAGGAAAATGAGATCTTTTATGCCTTTCAGAAAGTAATGATCGAAAAAGGGAGGGAAGCCCAGGTGCTGGCCGACGCACAAAAAAAGCTGAAGGATCCGGATTCACTGAAAGCAAATAAAGAGAAGCTTACGGCTCTTCAGGACTATATAAAAGACTATAAGAAAAATATTTTCAAGCAACATCCTTCCACACTGACGGTAAAGCTACTGAGAGCGGCCGAAGAACCGGAGGTTCCGGAGTTCAAAAAACCGGACGGGACGGTCGATTCCCTGAAGGCGTATACGTATTACAAAAATCACTATTTCGATAATTACGATTTTTCTGACGAGAGAATGTTGCGTACTCCTATATTTATCCCTCGCATGGATAAGTATATGAAGGAAATGACAGTGCAAATCCCTGATTCCATTATCAAATCGGCTGATTTCCTGATCAAAAAAGCGGAGGCCAATAAAGAGATTTTCAAATATTGCGTATCAACGATCACCAACACTTATGAAACCTCTAATATGATGGGGATGGATGCTGTGTTTGTGCACATGGCGGACACCTATTACCTGAAAGGAAAATGTTTCTGGATCGATACTACGGTAGAAAGAAAGATACGCGAGCGGGCAGATATTCTTCGCCCGTTGCTGATCGGGAAAGTTTGTCCGGATACATACTGTGCCGATACCTTAGGAAATTATCTTCCTTTACATACGATTAAAGGGAAATACGTCGTCCTGATCTTCTGGGATGCGGATTGCGGCCATTGCCAGAAAGAATTGCCAAAGCTTTTTAACATCTATAATGAAAAATTAAAAAGCAAGGGAACAGTGGTGTACGCTGCTACGATCGAGAGAGATAATAAAAGCTGGACTAAATTTTTGGTAGGGAAAAAGATGTTTGCTCCGGGTTGGTACAATGTACGTGACCAGCACAATCACACCGATTTTCACAAAACTTTTGACGTATACAGTACTCCGGTGATCTATCTGCTGGACGAGAAGAAAAAGATCATCGCCAAGCGGATAGGAGTGGAGCAGATCGCAGAGTTTCTTGATAATTATGAGAAACGTACGAAAAAATAGCATCGCTAAAAGTGTGGTGGCTGAACAGGAATAATAATAGATCATTTACATAAACAGAGAATAAATGAATTTTGGCAGATATTGCACGATGGTTCTGATTGCCGCGCTGACAGGTTTTTCATTACAGGCACAGGATTCCGTTAGTATTGTAGATAAATATGCTTCGTCGATCAAAGCGGAGGATGCGAAACGGCACCTGACCATTCTCGCAGCCGATTGGATGGCTGGACGAGAAACCGGAGAGCAGGGGCAGAAAATGGCAGCGGCTTACCTGGCCGATCAGTTCAAATTTTTTTCTCTGAAACCTGTCATCAAAGAAGGAAAGGAATACACCTATTACCAGAAATTTGAACTTGAACGGAGAGAATGGAAAGACGTTTATATTTCAGTAAACGGTACCAGGAAAAAATTTCTGGAAGACTTTTACCTGTATGGAGATTTTGATATCCCGGCAGAGGAAAAATCCTCCATCGTTTTTGCCGGTTATGGCATTGACGCTCCCAATTATTCAGATTATCGTTCAGCCAAAGGAAAACTGCTGACAGACCTAAAAGGAAAAACCGTCGTGATTTTTCCGGGAGAACCTTTTAAGGATGGGATCTCCATGGTGACGAAAACCAAAGCTACATCTGTATGGGCCAATGACTGGAGAAAGAAAGCAGCCACGGCCAGAGCACTGGGAGCGAAACATGTAGTCGTGGTAGTAGGTAAGACAGATGCAGAGTACCAGGAGCGCCTGAAACAGCTCAAGCATCATCTGGCACAACCCACTCTTTGCTTTACGCACAAAGAAAGAACCAGCAGTGCCTTTTTTGTACCGGTGAGCCTGGCCGCAGAAATGCTGGGCAAGACACCGGAAGAACTGGTAGGGCTGAAAGACGAGCGCGCCATCGCACTGGCTGCTCATAAGACATTTAAACAGACGATTACTCCCGCATCCTTCGGTGTAAAGGTGGAGGTGACCAAGAAGAAGATCAGTACGGAAAATGTATTGGGCCTGATCGAGGGGACTGATAAAAAAGAGGAGATCGTGGTCCTGACGGCACACTATGATCATATAGGAACGGAAGGAAATGAGATTTATAACGGTGCTGACGACGACGGATCGGGTACGGTAGCCTTGATCGAGCTGGCAGAGGCTTTTTCTATGGCGGCAAGAGAAGGATACAGACCGCGGAGAAGCATCCTGATCATGCCGGTCACCGCAGAGGAAAAAGGATTGATGGGCTCTGAATACTATACGGATAAACCGGTATTCCCGCTGGCGAATACAGTAGCGGATCTGAATATTGATATGATCGGCCGGCTGGATTCGATGCACCTCGACAACCCGGATTATGTATACATCATCGGCTCTAACCGGCTTTCTACCCAGTTGCACCAGATCAGCGAGCAAGCCAATAAAAAATCGGTCAATATTCAGTTGGATTACCGTTACAATTCCTTTGACGATCCTAACCGTTTTTACTTCCGTTCCGATCATTACAATTTTGCAAAGAACGGGATCCCGGTTATCTTTTATTTCAACGGAGTACACGAAGATTATCACAAGCCTACCGTATCGGTAGGCTTG
>CAYTGJ010000082.1:5351-21060 GCA_964437245.1 uncultured Chitinophagaceae bacterium | reverse complement strand
CGATCATTTTGGACTGATCGGAGACCGGAACATCCCGTTGGACCTGAAACGGATCGGAGCGCTTTCTCTGATGGGGATTTCTCTTTATTTATTGTATAAAAAATGATCAGCTTGAGCGGGGGGCCACTCTCTCAGAAAACAAAAAACTCTTTAGTAAGGTCATTTCTTTAAGTCAAACCCTGTCTCCCGGAGGGCTGGCAGGTGTCTTGTCAGGGGACAAGCCACGAATGAGGAAGAGTATACCGCAAGAATTATCTCATGGTATGCTGACCTATTCATCAACCATCACAAGCTGTAAAAGGTCCATTTAGTGTATTCTTGAAAAAATAATTTGCAATTGTTAGGAATCCTAACTATATTTATCTCAGCAATATTGCTGCAAAACAAAATAAATACAGTATCAAATGGCTAAATCAGTATTTTATCATGCAGGATGCCCTGTTTGTGTGAGCGCAGAACACGACATCATTGACCTTGTAGGAGCAGGCAATGTGGAGGTAGTACACATTGGCGAAGTTCGGAACAGAATAGCAGAAGCAGAAAAGGCTGGCGTAAAGTCTGTTCCCGCCTTGGTAACACCGAATGGGAATGTACTTCACCTCAATTTTGGAGCTTCCATTGCGGATGTAAAAGGATAAAAATTTGCACCACATAGTTAGGATAACTACCTTTGTGGCGCATTTTTCTTGTTACAAACAGATTAATTAAAATGAGAACCTTTATGATAATTTGTGCAGTGTTATGCGCTTTACCCACATTGGCACAAAGTAATAAATCGAAAAAAATGCAAGTAGCAATCTGGGATACTTATATAACTAAAAAAGATGGAGTGATCATGCACTTTGATATTATTGCTCCTTCGGAAATAAAAGATACCTCCGTCATCTATCGTTACGGAAAAGAATACCTTAAGCAAAAGGGACAGGAAGGGCAGCCGCTGACCTCAAAAGAGTGCAGATTTTGTCATATGGAAACGGTAAAACCCTCCTGGGAGGCGGAGATCAGGCGAAAGGGATATTTCATTTATGAAATGGAAAATTGTGAATAGCAGAAAGATCTTTATGAAAAATAAACAGGACCGGAGAGGTTGTATAAAATTCAAGCGGTATGAGCAAATCTGATTTTGATCTGACCCATCAGAACCAAAGTACCGAGAGCAAAATAATTGCTTCGTTAGAAAGAATTTCACAGGCTTTCAGGGTACTGCTATGGCAGGAAAGCAAAGAGTTCTCGTTAAGTCCTATTCAGGTGCAGGTGTTGATTTTTCTGCTTCATCACAGTGAGGAAAAAAGAAAAGTGAGTTATCTGGCCGATGAGTTTAATATGACCAAAGCTACGATCAGTGATACGATCAAAACACTTGAGCAAAAAAATCTTATCACGAAAGAATACGAACCCCAGGACACCAGAAGCTATATTATTAGCCTGACCCGTAAAGGAAAGGAGACCGCAGAAAAAACATCGGTCTTTACAACACAAATCCGTACCCCTATCGACAAATTGCCGCAGGAAGACAAAGAGAAGTTGTTGCGAAGCCTGATGGATATTATCCGCCATTTAAATAAGGCCGGGGTCATTACCATTCAGCGGATGTGTTTTACCTGTTCTTATTATCAGTCGTCCGGTCAGGAGCATTTTTGTAAATTACTCAACCAGCGATTACACGAAACGGAACTTAGGATTGATTGTCCTGAACACGAAATGAATCTATGAATGAGCTTCTATACAATCTTAAGCAGATCAGGAAAAGAATACTGGTCGCCTGCGAGAGGGCAGGAAGAAATCCAGGGGAAGTAAAGCTACTCCTGGCTACCAAAACTGTTTCGGCAGAGAAAATAAAAATAATTTTTGAAGCAGGAGAAACGTTGATCGGTGAAAATAAGATCCAGGAGATCAAGGATAAATTTGAGTCTTTGAAAGCCACTCCTCATGAAAAACATTTTATCGGGCATCTGCAGACCAATAAAATCAAAGAGCTCCTGAAATATGAAGTGTCCTGTTTACAGTCGGTTGACCGGCTGGAACTGGCGGAAAAGCTGCATCAGCGTTTGACCTATGAGCAAAAAGAACTAAAGGTGTTCATTCAGGTAAATACTTCCGCAGAAACAAGTAAATTTGGGATCAGTCCTGATCATGCGGTTGAACTGGTGAGGCAGGTTTCGGAATTTGGAACATTGAAAGTACAGGGATTGATGACGATAGGATTGTTTAGTCCGGAAACCGAAAAAGTGCGTCAATGTTATAAACGGCTGAAAGAAATACAACAGGAGATCGTCCGTCAAAATATTCCTAATGTAATCATGCAGGAGTTGTCGATGGGGATGAGCAATGATCTGGAGGTTGCCATTGAAGAGGGGGCCACGATGGTGAGAGTCGGAACGGCTATTTTCGGGAAGCGAATTTATCCTGATAGTTATTATTGGAATGAGAAGTAAAAACTATTCTGAAATAAAGAGCTATGCAACAAATTAAGGTAGTGAGAAAATTTGCTTTGTCCTTGCCCGAAGCGACAGAAGAACCTCATTTTGAGAAAACATCTTTCCGCGTAAAAAAGAAAATTTTTGCTACGTATGATAAAACCAATCACCGCATTTGTGTGAAATTCTCTGAAGTGGATCAGGATATATTTTGTATGATTGACCGGTCAAGTATTTTTCCTGTACCCAATAAATGGGGGAAACAAGGCTGGACGTTCATCCTGCTTGATAAATTGGAGAATGATATTTTGAAAGATGCACTTACTACGGCTTATTGTACGGTAGCTCCGAAGAAGCTTGCGGAACAAGCAGGAGAAAAGAATCGTGAATAAAATGTAAGAATGGCTGTCTTGTATAATAGATCCCGGATGCCAGATAAATGAATGAACATTATCCTCTGAAAACCCGCTTTTTTAAGATGATTTTTTGGAGAAGCGCCGATGATCAGTAAATCGAACCGTTTTGTCGGTCATCGTTTGTGAGACACAAACGAATGCGAAAAGCTCCACAAATCCAGTCTCGTTCCTTTGTCGTTGTATGATACAAAAATTTCTGATTCGTTGTTTTCAATTCTTTCAGAAAACGGATTCCTTCAGGCAGGCTGGAATCTTGTTTGTAGAACATCCTATGTTCGTTGAAGAGAATAGCCAGTTCATCCAGATTGGCTAACGTCGCTTTTTGTATGGTTATCCTCATGAGAGGAAGCTGTTGAACCAATCGCGTCTGGTATATTTAATTGTCCGGCTTTATTACCTTTTTTTATACGACTGAAGAATAGTTTCTATTTGTCCGGGAGTTTTGTCCAGCCAGGAGATATTTGTTTTCTTGTTCTCAGCTGTCGTTTGAATCGTCAAATGGTGAGTACTGTTGTCGTCGTCTTTTTCAATTTCCCAGTCAACGATTTGATCCCATAGAAATGAAATGGATTGTCCATCTTTATTGACTTCGATCCCGGTTTGGTTGATTTTTAATACCGGCTCATTTTTTATAAGCTTTCTTGTGGGTAGATAGATTGAGTATAGGACGATCGCATTCAGAAAAAGATAACCTGTTTTCATGGTAGTATTGTCGTCAAACTTTCCTGAAAAATAGATGTAATAATTAGTGGCAAAGAAGACAATCGTTAACAAAATAAGCATTGGAATTAATACTTTTTTGTTTTGTCTGATTTCTATGGTTTCCATAAGAAGAGTTGGATTTATTCTATTTTCTTCAACTTGTCAATCAGCGGTCCCGTTACAGTGATTATAGTATGATGATTGACAAGGAGAATCCATTCGTATTTTTTCGAAACTACTATTATTTCATCAATTAGACACATCTCCCCGATGATTTTTTTGATCTCGGTTATGTAGCCTTCAAATATCCAGAATTTTGTTTCTTCTCTTACCGTTTCATTAATCAGGAGCCATACCTTTTCGTCTGTTTCTATTAGCTGGTCAAAGCATTGGATTGGATTGCCGGGGGGAGAGACCGAATAGCTTGGTACTTTTAAGGTTTGCCAGATCCAGTTAGAATGTGAATGGGTTGAAAACGTGGTCCGGATATTTTTTTGAATGTTCTCCCAGGAATAAATATCCGTTTCCTTAAATCTGTCATCGGGGATACCCAATAATTTGACGATTGATCTTATTTCAATTCGTGAGTCCGTCCATGATTCCTTTCTTTTACTTTTAAATTGTCGTTTCCTATCATTTGTCATGGGCATACTTCCTGCTCTGCGTACACAGTAGCGATTGATCGGATGTCTGTAAAAATAAACCTGCAAGATTCTTTATCAACCTTACAGGTTTATCAATAGAAATTTCTATTTTTTCTTTTTCAGTTTTTCTATTTCTTCTTTCAGAAGCGAGATTTCTTTTTTCAGGTCATTGACCGTGACCGTGTCTGCAGCAGAAAGATCACGTTTTAGGGTGACAAGAGCACTGTCTATTAATGCACGTGTGTGCGCTTGTTCTGCTTCGCTCAGGCCAGCATTGTCATAACCGTCATCACTGCGTCCTTCGCAGGCAATAAGACCAGACATACATAATCCGATCATACAATAGAATGGAATTTTTTTCATAAAAGCTATAAGTAAAATTAAAAGTATACCTTTATATTAAGATGTTTTTGTCTAATAAACAAGTAATTATCCCGGATTATTTGGGTGCTGCCGGCATACTGGGTCAAGGTTGTTTTCGAAAGATTTGAGTTGTTTTTCCTGCTCCTTCCGCTTTCGTTTGTGTCTCACAAACGAAAGCGGAACACCAATTTTCGGTTGGGTTTTAGGCCGGATCGTCTTGTATAAGGGAAATTTTCTCTTTCTTACTTTTCCCCAGGTTTTTAGGGAGGTGGTTTTAATGATTTCCGTGAAGGAGTTCCCGGTAGAAGATTTTTAGAGCATCGCTCCCTTTCTGCTTTCATTTGTGTCTCACAAACGATGACCATGCTCGTCTGTACAAGGGAAATTTTCTCTTTCTTATTTCTTCCAGGTCTTTAGGAAGGAGATTTTAATGATTTCCGTGAAAGAGTTTCCGGCAGAAGATTTTTAGAGCATCGTTCCCTCTCTGCTTTCATTTGTGTCTCACAAACGATGACCGGGTATAGTAAACTAAGAGACAGAGGCCATTTTCCCCGGAAGGATTTTTAGGCCATCACTCCCCTTTTGCGATTTACTTGTCACAAAAACCTCTTTTCGATCACTTTTTCACTCATTTCAAGACTTTTAGTTTGATATTAAACCTGAAAAAGAATAGATCCACAAAGAAAAAGAAACTGTTTTTTGGGACAAAAAGCCTCTGACTTTCGGCTGTTTTTATGTTTTTTTTCGTACCCTCATAATGGATTTAACTAAACAGAACATTATGAAACTGACTATCCGAATACTTTTTTTGCTCTTATGGAGTACTGCTGCTTTTGCACAACCTGAGCTTTATAAACAATATCTTTATTCCGACCAGTGGAAAATGGGAAGCCCTTCCGGTTATTTTGGGGCTACCAACGGTTCGGGGATGAAGATTATTCATAATTATGATGTAACCCCTTTGGCGGGGAAGAAATGTGTTCGTATTAAAACAAATGGAAAAGAAGCCTGGTCCGGATTCTTGTTGTTAAGTTCCGGGAAATGGCGGTCCGAACTTAAAGGCGATTATTCTGCTCTTAGTAATCTTTCGGGGGCCGAATCGTTGGTGGTCAACATTCGTGCAGAGAAAAAGACAACCGTTACACTGGGAGTAGGAGAAAATTCGGAACCTCATACCAGTGTGGGGAAGGTGGAAGTAACCAGGGAATGGAAAAAAATAACGATCCCGGTAGCCTCCCTGAACCTCTCTGCTATTAATGGGCTATTTAGTATTACCCTTATGGGGGCAGATACTGTCTATTTGGATGAGATTTATTTTGAATCGAAAAAACCTTTTGCCGCATCGTCCTCCTCTTCGCCTGTTGTGTCTAAGAAGCTGACTCCGGTAAAAGTGACTGTTGAGAAGAAAGGGGAGAATTCTTTTGTGCTGATGAGACAGGGGAAACCCTACTATGTAAAAGGAGCCGGAGGGAATACCTATCTGGACCGTGTGAAAAAATACGGAGGAAATTCGATTCGTACCTGGAGCCATGAAAATGCAAGAGCAGTACTGGACAGTGCTCATAAATACGGCCTTACGGTTATGATGGGTTTATGGGTGCAGCATGAGCGTCATGGATTTGACTACAACGATAAAGAGGCCGTTTATTATCAGTTGCAGGGCTTTAAAGATGCGGTGATGGAACTGAAAGACCATCCGGCTCTTCTCTGCTGGGGCATTGGAAACGAAGTAGACCTGTTCTACTCCAATACAAATGTATGGTACGCAGTACAGGATATTGCCAAAATGATCCATGAAGTGGATCCGAATCACCCTACTACGACAGTTACCGCAGGTCTTGATGCCGAAGAGATCCGGCTGATCAATGAGCGGTGTCCGGATATTGATATCATGAGCATCAATACGTATGGAGATCTCGAAAACGTAGTACCAGCCGGAATCCGTAAAGCAGGATGGAAGGGTGCTTATATGATTACAGAATGGGGGCCTACCGGACACTGGGAAATCGCTGCGACTGATTTTAAGATCCCGGTAGAGCAGACTAGTACCGAAAAATCTAAAGTATACCGTGAGCGGTATCTGAAGATCGCTGCCGACTCCTCTAAATGCGTGGGCTCGTACGTGTTTCTTTGGGGAAACAAACAGGAGACAACTCCTACCTGGTACTCTATGTTTTTGGAAGACGGTTCGGAGAGCGAGGTCATCGATGTAATGGAATATAACTGGACGAAAAAGTGGCCTAAGAACCGCGCCCCTTCTGTTAGCAGCCTGAAAATTGCAGAGAAGAATGCGCTGGATAATATTTATCTTTCGGCAGGAACCATCAGTCATGCAGAAGCAGTGGTAAAAGATCCGGAAAATAAAAAGCTGGAATATGTATGGATATTCATGCCTGAAAGTACCGATAAAAAAGCCGGTGGTGATTTTGAAAAAACACCCGAGGCCATTCACAATCTGATCAGGGAAAATCAGGGGAATAAAATTTCTTTTACGGTTCCTACACAGCCCGGTGCCTATCGCTTATTTCTGTATGCTTACGATGAAGAGCGCAACGTAGCGTTTGGCAATATTCCCTTTTTTGTACAGTAAGTAGAAACGGTTTTGTCAGGTTCTCTTTCTCTGAGAAAAAAGAGAAAGAGAACTTTTTCTCAGAGAAAGAAAAATAGAAACCTGCAAAAGCGTGTTTTAAATTTCTGACATGAACTTTTCTGTTTAAGATTGATACTCATATTACTGGGTAAAACACAAGGTATAGAAAACGTATTTTAATATAGAAAAGCAGGGAAACCCTTTGTTATTTACTCCCTACCGTGCTACATTTGTTTAAAATCATTCTAAACAAAACAATGACAGAGGCGACAAAAACTGTTGCAGATTTAAGAATAGGGGAGAAGGGGATCATCAGTGGATTTTCAGATCAGGAAATGTCCCTGAAACTGCTGGAAATGGGTTGTCTGCCAGGATCAGAGATTCAGCTTACTCACAAAGCCCCGTTTGGCGATCCTATCTGTATTAAAGTACTTGGATATAGCCTTTTGCTCAGAATAGACGAAGCGGCTACCATAAAAATTATCTGATGGCTCAGCGGAACATTCTTAAGATCGCCTTATTAGGCAATCCAAATTCAGGAAAATCTTCTCTTTTCAATCACCTTACCGGTCTTAATCAGAAGATTGGTAATTTTCCGGGTGTAACAGTCGACAGAAAAACCGGCCTTTCCAGGATCAATCAGCAATTGGTTGCTGAAATTGTGGATTTGCCAGGTACTTACAGCTTATATCCGAAATCGGCAGATGAGCAGATCGTGTTCGATTTTCTTAATTCTCCGGACGATCCTAATTACCCGGACTTTTTGGTGGTCGTGGTAGATGTATCCAACCTGAAAAGAAACCTGTTGCTCTTTACCCAGGTAAGAGATCTTGGGTTTCCGGTGATCCTTGCGCTGAACATGTTTGATCTTGCCAAACGTGCAGGAACAGAGATTGATGTGGAGGCACTGAAGAACGAGTTGGGAGTACCCGTCGTTTCGATCAATGCCCGTACCGGTGAAGGAATAGAGCTTTTGAAAACAGCCATTGCTTGTCCTGTTAATAATCCTCCGGATACGTTCCTGGATTTTTCGGAATTTGTACCCGGACTTATCAGCGAGGTTAAAGAAAAATTCAAGGTCAAAAACGATTACATGGCACTGCAGATCCTGCATCGTTATAAGGATCTGCCTGATTTTTCGGAGAATGACAAACAGGTACTGGGTCAACTGGCTTCGGAATATGGTTTTGACAGTGTTTTGCTACAGTCAAAAGAGACAGTGACCCGTTATGAGGTCATACATGAGATAATCTCAAAGGTGGAGAAGAAAGGAGATACCTCGCAGCGGGAGCGTTTGAGCAGTAAAATAGACAAAGTGCTTACGCATAAAGTAGGAGGCTATTTGATTTTCTTTCTTTTGCTGTTTTTAATGTTTCAGGCGGTATTTGCCTGGGCTGCATTTCCGATGGATCTGATCGATGAGGGAATGGCAGCTATTAACGATTGGCTTACAAGTGTTCTGCCCGAAGGCCCTTTGACGTCTTTGCTCACAGACGGTCTGATTGCCGGGTTGGGGGGGATTGTTATTTTCGTTCCTCAGATTGCCATTCTGTTTGCATTTGTGGCAATACTTGAAGAGTCAGGGTATATGTCGAGAGTGATGTTCCTGATGGATAAGATCATGCGCAAATTTGGCTTGAACGGGCGAAGTGTGGTTCCCCTTATTTCGGGAGTGGCCTGTGCTGTACCGGCGATCATGGCTACCCGCAATATAGATAGCTGGAAAGAGCGACTTGTCACCATTTTTGTGACACCTCTTATGAGTTGCTCTGCCCGTATTCCTGTTTTTGCGGTACTAATCGGCCTGATTGTTCCTGAAGATCAGGTGTTGGGGATATTTAACCTTCAGGGATTGGTTTTGATGGGACTTTATCTCCTTGGATTTCTGGCAGCGATCCTGTCTGCCTGGGCAATGAGTAAAATCCTTCAGACCAAAGAAAAAAGTTATTTCATCATGGAATTTCCTACCTATAAGATTCCCAGATGGAAAAATATCGGTGTGACGATCGTAGAAAAAGTAAAAACCTTTGTATTTGAAGCGGGAAAAGTAATTCTTGCGGTATCTATTATCTTATGGGTATTTGCTTCCTACGGACCCTCTGATAAAATGGAGGTAGCAGGAGAACAGGCTGCCATTGAAGCCACAGAAAGAAATCTTTCGGAGTCTGAAACAGAAAATCTTATAGCTTCCCGTCAATTGGAGTATTCCTATGCCGGCTATTTTGGCAGATTTATTGAACCTACGATCAAGCCACTTGGGTTTGACTGGAAAATAGGCATTGCGATCATTACTTCGTTTGCCGCAAGAGAGGTTTTCGTAGGTACAATGGCTACCATATATAGTGTAGGAGATCAATCAGAAGACAGTGCTACGATAATGGAGCGAATGAGGGCTGAAATCAATCCTGATACAGGAGAGCCTTTTTATACCGTTGCGGTGGCTTGTTCGTTGCTTATTTTCTATCTGTTCGCGATGCAATGTATGAGTACCCTGGCAATTGTCTACCGGGAAACCAGGAGCTGGAAATGGCCGGCTTTACAGTTTGTATACATGACCGGTCTTGCCTATGTATCCAGCCTGTTGATTTATCAGCTACTTTCCTGAGGCTATATTTAGTAATTTTTAAAAATAATCTTACTTAAAACTGTCATTGTTATATTTTTCGCCTTTAATATAATTTTTTTATTTTTTTATTGTACTTTATATACCTGATAAAGATATTTATCAGGCATGGTAGTATAAAAGACATGATGAAACGCAATTCCCCAGTAAAATATTTATTCATAGTATTTTAAAAAAACAAGAAGGATTTTTAAATGGTTGTAAAAAGCTATAGCTGTATTTGTATCTACTTATTAATCAGTATTTTGTATTGAAAATTTAATAACTAATATTAGGAATAATATCATTCTGGCTTTATCTTACAAATCAAGGTTAAAATAAGGCAATAAAATCATTAAAATTTAATGTTTTAAAGAATGATGAACGGTAATACGAAGAGAAAAAGACTTTTTAAAATATTATGCCTGCTATGTTTAATGGGGGGTATTATCAGTGAAGTCATGGCTCAGCCATACTGGACTAATGGAGATTATAACAAGGCGCTTTGGATGACAACCCGTTTTTATGGAGCACAGCGTTCGGGAGATAATAACTGGACAATTGCTGGTCACTTGCCGGCAAGTGTGGATCCTTCCTTGAGAGGGAGAGCGTTCAGAGCGGATTATAATACCACCGATGGGGTGGATCTTTCCGGAGGATGGCATGATTGCGGAGACCACGTAAAATTCGGGCAGACACAGTTTTATGCTGCCTATGTCCTGTTAAAGGGATATGCGGAGTTTCCGGAAGGATACGATGATAAATACTCACATAATTATGCAGGGTATATTGCTGCCAACAACTATACCTGGGAAGGCACCGGGCACGACCCGAACTGTATCCCGGATGTATTAGATGAGTTGAAGCATGAAACAGACTTTTTGATCAAATGTACTCCCAATGCTTCTACGTTCTGGTATCAGGTAGGACAAGGAGGATGTCCGGGAGATCACTGTCGCTGGGAAACTGCCGTAAAAATGCAGACCAATGATGTTAATAATGGAGGCAACACCGACAACGGTACTCCGGGAGCCAGGAGACCTACCTATAAAAATCCTAATGATGGAGCAATGGCCTCTTTTGCCGGTGCCACCCTGGCATTGATGGCAAGAGTGTATGCTCCATACGATGCTGCATATGCAGCACTTTGCCAGACACATGCTCTGAACGCATATAACTATGCAAGAACAAGGTTAGGCAGTACTCAAGGATCAGGCTCTTTTTATGTTGCTAACCGCGATTCCCGTGATGCTTTTGTCTGCTGTTGTACAGAATTATTCTATCTGACAGGTAATACTGCCTACAGAACAGAGGCATATGGACATGAGGCGGGGGTAAATTTTACAGGAGGCTGGGCTTTTGATTATGCTAATAATGGAGAACTGGGGTTATATTGTCTTGCCCAAATGGGGAATGCTTCTGCAATAACGAGATTTAATAACAGAATTACAGGACATTATTTAGCGGGAGGAAGTAGAACGGGAGCAGGTGTATACGATGCTCATGGGAACTGGGGACGATTAAGATATAATGGTAATGCCGCATTTCTGATCGCACTTTATTCTAAGTTGAATAATAATACGACTCCGGCTGTGATCAACGCTATTCATAACGATGTTGATTATATCATGGGCAAGAATGGATCGAACCGATCTTATATAGTTGGTTTTGCTCCTGCCACAGGTACTTTTGTAACTCCTCAATATCCACACCATCGCAATGCCTTTCTGAGAGATGATAACCCCGGGAATGGAGATATAATTACCATCCCTGCGAAAAACAGACAATTAGGGGCGCTTGTTGGAGGACAGAGAAACGGGACTTATACTGACGACCGTAACGATTATGTAAACTCTGAAGTCTGTATTGATTATAACGCCGGATTGGTAGGTGCACTGGGATTTATTAAATCAAGACTAAATCCGGTGACAGGAGCTTGTCAGACCTGTCGCACGCCCGATATCGGAGCGGATCGTTCTACCTGTAGCGGTTCATTATTCCCGCTGACGCTGACGGATGCCAGTACCGGTACAATTCCAAGCGGGGTGACCTATACCTGGAAGAGAGTATTGCCAACGCCTGTAGTACAACCGGTCGGAACGGCTGGTGCGAATGCGAAAAGCCGTATCATAGCAGCCTCAGATTGTCCAAGTTTCCCTTGTAAAATTGTGGTGGTGAGAGATTCTACAGGAGGTTGCAGCCGTACGGATACTGTTACGATCGAGGGAACAATCCCTACACCGGTTCTGGCGGGCCCTATCAACTTGTGTAATCCTGCATCGGTTAATCTTACTCCTTCCAATCTTGCAACTTTTCCTGCCGGGATAACCTGGCAATGGGCTGTAGATTATACCGGAGGAACTACTTACAATACGCTTACAGGAGAAACTACTTCTTCTCTTTCGAATGTAAGAACGGCAGGACGGTATAGGCTTACTGCTAATCTGGGCTCTTGTACTAGCAATGGGAATGTGGTAGTAACCTCTTCGCTTCCTACTCCTGTGGATGGCTGTATCGGTACCGGACCAGGTACGGTGTCTTTGTCGATTGTTAATCCGGGGCTGAATGGTACTAATTATAATTGGTATACCGCAGCCGTTGGTGGAACAGTTATTCCAGGAGGGACAGGTGTTACCTCTGTGACAACTCCTTCTATTTCCACTACCACCACCTACTATGTGGAGGACATGAGTGCTGTAAATGGAAATGTAGGACCTGCTGCTATGTTGGGAGGAAATATCAACCAGTGGGGATGTACTCAGGATTTCAGAGTAGTGTTTACAGCTAATAGTAACTTTACGCTGAGAGCCCTGAAGGTGAATGCCGAATGGTATAATGCCAATGGTAAACAACTGGATATAGAGATCCTGAATAGTGCTAACACAGTCGTGGCTACTTTTACTTCTGATGTGGTGACTACCCCAGGCGGAGGTACGGGACTTCTGAGGTTTACGTTCAATTCCGGAAATGGTTATTTGATTAACAGAACTGCCTGGGGAAGTGCTCTGCAGATGAGGATCAGATCCAATTCCTGTTCTGAATTTAATCCCCGGTTTAACGAAAATGCAAATCCTCCTTATCCATATTGTATTCCTGCAAACTGCGTGAGTCCATTGATAAGTATTACCGGAGCATATAATGGTTCTGTAAATACAAATCACTATATGTATTTGTATGACTGGGAGGTTTCTACCGGAAGCTCTTGTGCCCGTATCCCTGTAGTCGCAAGGGTAGGAGGTTGTATCGCAGCACCTGTAGAACTGGTAAGCTTCCACGGAGAAAAAGCAACGGAAGGACGTACGATCCTTAACTGGGTAACCGCTTCCGAAATCAACAACGATTATTTTAAAGTGGAAAGATCCACAGACGGAGAGACTTTTACTGTGATTGCTCAGGTGAAAGGTATGGGAAACAAATCAGATATCACACTCTATTCTTATGCAGATGAACAAGCCCCTTCCGGAAAAGCATATTACAGATTGACTCAGGTAGATTATGACGGACAATATGCTCAGAGTGGGGTAATTTCCGTCAGCCACGAGCTTGTTTCGCTGGAGGTGCAGGTAGCCCCGAATCCATTTACCAATTCTACTCAGGTATTAGTAAGTTCTGATGAAAGCGGAAAGGCAAGCATAAGACTGACAGATTTGTCTGGAATTACGCTTTACGAAGGAGTGATTAATACAAATGAAAAACAAGATATTGGAGCTTCTGTGCCCGCTGGTGTATACTTATTGCATACAACTTTTAATAATACACATAAAGTCAATAGGATAGTAAAACAATAATCAAATATTATTTAAAAAGGGGCCCTATGGCCCCTTTTCTTTTTAGACAGATTTTTAAGGGGAAATGGTAGTGTGCTAATCTCCTTTGCACTTTATAAGCCGGATATAAGCGAATAGATCCCTTTTAATCCATTACTCGATGGTATTGAGGAGCTATTTTATAATTTATTGTTTATCATTTATTTATAATTTAAATAATCGAAATATTATTGTGAATTTAAAGATTTGATTTTTACCTTTGAGTTATATTTAGCTATAAAAGTAATATTTATTATATGTTATATTATATTTTTTAGAAGGTTAAAATAAAATGATCTTATGAAACAACTTACTACTTATCTGACAGGGATATTATTCCTGTTGCTATTTTCTACCCGGAGTTTTGCGCAGATTAATTCGGTAGCTGCTACCTGGCCTTTTGGAGCTCGTATTCAGGAATTTCCTACTTCAGCTTATCCCTATGGACTTTTACCTGCTAATCTGCCAACCGGGACCTATAATCCGGGTTCTAATTTATATGGGAAGTCGCAGGATGCTTATCTCGCATATGTAGAGTGGAGAGCCTGTTATGCCATCAATTGCGGAACCGGTAGTCCCAATCAGTGGAGAATCCGTTTTGACAATGCCAGCAATACCGTTTCGGAAGGGATTGCTTACGGAATGCTTTTGGCGGCATATGCGGCAGACAAAACCTTATTTGATGGGTTGTATGCATATTATAGAGCGAGAGCCAACGCCAATGGTTTTATGAACTGGAAGATCAACGATGGAAGTGCCACGGGATGTAATACCACGGCGATAGGAACCAATGGAGCGGCGGATAGTGAAATGGACGTAGCCATGGCCCTGATCGTAGCAAGGTGCCAGTGGCCATCGGCAACTTCGCCTTATAACTACCAGACCGAAGCTCAATCCCTGATCGGAAGGATCCGCCAGTATGAGATCACCGGGGCGTCCTGCCCTTCTCTTCCTGTCTATCTTACTTCTTCCGGTGATGGTTTCCAGTCTGGTTGTAACAACTGCTTTAACCCAAGCTACCAGTCACCGGGATATACCCGTCTATGGCAGCCATTTGATCCTGGAGCTCCGGCCAATTTCTGGACGACCAATGTCCCGAACGCCAGTTATACATTCCTCAATGCGAACCGTAATACCACCACAGGTCTGGTTTCCAACTGGGCTAATGGAGCAGGAACCATGAACGGTTGTAATCCTCCGGGAGATCTGGATCATGGTTATGATGCAGGAAGAAATCCCTGGCGGATGGCCGTGGATTATATCTGGAATGGTACTGCAACGGCCAGGACAAATTTTACACAGCCCATTAGTACATGGATCTATGGGAAAACTGCAAACCTTTCCCAGCCCAATAATTTAAGAGGACCGGTGAATGTAAACGGAAATAATAACGGAAGAACCAATCCTTCTCCCGATGCATTCTTCACCGCCATGTGGGGAGCCGCTACTATGGGAGTGGACAATACCGGAAACAACCAGGCAACGCTTGATTTTATGTATGGAAGAGTAAGAGCGGTAAAACAAGGTAATTTTGGCTCGGATTGCAGCTCTACGACTCAATCTTATTATTATGGGAATACCTTAAGAGTAATGACCCTGTTTATGATGACCGGAAATTTCTGGAAACCTTGTCCGCCAAGATGTGCTGCTCCTGTTTTTGCTACAGACTCTGTGACTACCTGTGGTACTACTTCGGTTACGCTGCAGTCGGGACTTGCTACAGGAGGTAACCGTACCTTTCAGTGGTTTAAAAATGGAATATCCCTGGGGGCAGCTTCCGGAGCAGCGAATAGCCTCGTCGTAAATTCCCTTTCTCCTGCTCCTAACGGCCCGGGATGGTTTAGGGTAAAAGTGGATACTACAGGAGGATGCAGCCAGTCGGATTCTATTTATGTGAGTACTAATGCGGTTTTCCCTAACTTAGGGGCCAACAGAACGATTTGTACCAATACTTCTATATCGCTGAACTCAGGATTGTACAGTAATACAGGCTATACTTTCTCCTGGGAATATGCCGGAGATAACCTGTATACCAGCCTTGTCACTATTCCTGGAGAGACGGGAGCAGTGCTTACCAATGTGCGGAGACCTGGGTTATACAGAGTAGTGGCCAACAAAGCCGGATGCGTCGGTGTATGGGATACCGTCAGAGTGATTTCCAGTTTGATC
>CAYTGJ010000082.1:4267-5341 GCA_964437245.1 uncultured Chitinophagaceae bacterium | reverse complement strand
GTGGATAATTGTATCACGGCAAGTTCAGGAACGGTCACACTGGGGATTACCGGTCCAAATCTTGGTCCCGCTTCACAGTACGACTGGTATGCCAATTCTACAGGAGGAAGTCCTCTTGTCTCCGGAACGCCTAATCCTGCTTCCGGTACTTATACATGGACCACTCCTACGTTGTCGTCCGGAACACATACCTATTATGTACAGGACCGATCACGGCAATACGGTTCGGTAGGGAAACCTGCTCCTACGGCTCCTTTGCCGGCAGACTGCAATGGCAATGCTGCTCCGGATCCGTTTACACTCAACTCAAATGGCACGACTGCCGGCTGGGGAGTAGATGGGGCAAATGCGTATTCCCAGGACTGGACTACCGTCCGGACGATCAATATTGATTCGGTTACTGTCTGGTACTGTTTGTATAACAATACAGACATGTTGACCAATGCAGTTACCTTTCAGCTTACAAATGCAACAGGAGCAACGACTCTGCAAACGGTATCGAGAGTAGGGTCAAGGATCGTGAATCCCGTAGGTTCTTACGGCCCTCCTTATGAAGGAAGATTCCAGGGAGTGCGTTATTATGTAGGATTTACAAATGTGGTAGCCGGAGACTACCGCACCAAAATATCGGCTCCTGCAGCCGGATTGAACTTATTACTCGAGCAACATCCAACGAACGTTTCTTACAATTACTATGATAACATTGATGGAAATACAGCCTATATCAAAAGTAGTTTTGGGTACAGCACTACATTTGGAAATCGCTATGCTCATTTTTACGACTGGACCATTTCTACGCCGAATAACTGCGGAAGGATACCAGTTATTGCTTATGTAGGATCCTGTCCGGCAGGATTACCCATCGAACTGGTTTCCTTTGAAGGGAAAGCACATCTTGGATATAATAAACTGAGCTGGGTAACGGCTACTGAAATCAATACAGATTACTACCTGATCGAAAGAGCCGGATCGGACGGACATTATGAGGTGATCGGAAGGGTAGAAGCCGCTGAAAATTCCAATGCACTTCTGGAGTATGAATATTATGATCGTTCTCCTGCGGTGCAGGAGAAC
>CAYTGJ010000082.1:2169-4257 GCA_964437245.1 uncultured Chitinophagaceae bacterium | reverse complement strand
CGCAGGGAGGTTATTACAGACTGGTCCAGGTTGATCAGGATGGTACCCGGTATTATTCGCAGTCTATCTTTGTGGGAGATTTTCAGTCGGAAAAAGTAACGGTATTCCCCAATCCTGCCAATACACAAGTGACAATCCGGTCACAAATGGCAGGATCAGAATTTAATTCTGTGGAGCTGATCGATATTTATGGGAAACAGTTGACAGTACTTACCGGCAACGCTGCGGAAAGAATTCTTGACATCTCGGATTTTCAGAGCGGGGTTTATTTTGTTCGTATCACTTTTAACGGGACGACGGAAACGATTCGTTTAATCAAAAATTAATAATAATAGGGAAATACATTTATAAAGGTTGCGGCCTTCTTCCTGCCAAAGGGGAGAAGGCCGTTTTTTATCCGGATCCGGTCTGTTGGTTAGTATTTTAGAGCTTTATGCCTTAATTTTACCCTAAATTAAAATATTATGGCAAAAGGATTCTTACACTTACACATTACAGCAGTGTCGCTTTTTCTGATACTGTACACGATTAAAACCGTTCTGTTGCTGATGAACAGGAACGAGCAGCTTGATAAGCTGAGAGTCAAAACAAAAATTGCCGATATGGTACTGGGATCGGTGATGCTTATTACCGGCGGGTATTTATTAAGTCTTTTCTCTGTACAGACCTATCATTATGTGAAAATTCTGGTGGCGCTTGCGTCCATTCCTGTAGGGATTGTGGCCTTTAAGAAAAAAAATAAAGTATTGGCTTCTGTCTTGCTGGTCTTGTTCGTTTATGTTTTTGGTGTAGCAGAAACCAAAAGCCTCACTTTTTCAAAACCTGAAAAAATAGAAATTCCATCCATAACATCCGATAGTACTGCGGTAGAAAATATCCTGGATCAGAATGCCGATGTTGCCTTGAAAAACGGGAAAGCCATCTATACTGCCGCTTGCGTGGTTTGTCACGGACCTGATGGGAAGCTTGGGGTAGGAGGAGCAAAGGATCTTACGACCAGTACGCTCACCCATGCAGAGAAAGTAGATATGATCACTCATGGCAAAGGGCTGATGACTCCTTTCAAAGGACAACTCACTGAGCAGGAGATAGACGAAGTAGCGAGCTATGTGGACTCTATAAAAAAATAAATGAAACCTATTCCTCAAGAAATAGCTCTCAAGAAACAAAGAGCAGTTTTAGTAGCACTTGTCAGTCAGAAACAGTCGGTCGAGAAAACGGCCGAATATCTGGAGGAGCTGGCATTTCTGACAGAAACCTCAGGGGTGGAAACGGTCAAGACCTTTACCCAACGCCTGGAACGTCCGGATACCCGAACCTTTATAGGGAAAGGGAAAATGGAAGAAGTGAAGGCTTATATCAAGGCAGAAGATATTCAGGTACTGATTTTTGACGACGATCTTTCGCCTTCTCAGATCAAGAACATAGAGAATGAGGTCAAAATAAAAGTATTTGACCGTAGCTTGCTGATCCTGGAAATTTTTCTGATCCGTGCCAAAACAGCACAGGCGCGTACACAGGTAGAACTTGCCCGCTACGAATACCTGCTTCCACGCCTGACCAATATGTGGACTCACCTTGAGCGGCAGCGTGGTGGTACCGGTACCCGTGGCGGTTCCGGAGAAAAAGAAATAGAAACCGATAAGCGGGTGATCCGTGATAAGATCACGTTGTTGAAAGAAAAGCTGAAAACGATCGACAAGCAAAGCGCTAACCGGCGTAAGTCAAGAGCCAATGTAGCAAGGGTAGCACTGGTCGGGTATACCAACGTGGGAAAATCCACCTTGATGAACCTGCTTTCAAAATCAGATGTTTTCGCCGAAAATAAACTGTTTGCTACCGTGGATGCTACCGTCAGAAAGATCGTACTGGACAGGATCCCGTTTCTACTTTCCGATACCGTGGGATTCATACGCAAATTGCCCCATTCTCTGATCGAAAGTTTTAAATCTACGCTGGACGAGGTCCGGGAGGCAGATATCCTGTTGCATGTAGTAGATATTTCACACCCCTCTTTTGAAGAGCAGATCGAAGTAGTCAATAAAACCCTGACAGAGATCAAGGCCGGGGAAAAAGAAGTGATCATGG
>CAYTGJ010000082.1:0-2159 GCA_964437245.1 uncultured Chitinophagaceae bacterium | reverse complement strand
GCGGAAATAAAAAGTGCCGATAAAAAAACGATCATGGTCTTTAATAAAATAGACCGGTACAAACCTTCCGAGGAGATGTCTGATCAGGCAATGGATATGGATGCCGAAGCATTCCGGCAGGAACTGATTGATCGGCTCAAGGCCACTTATCTGAATAAACAAGGATATTCAGCTGTTTTTATTTCGGCTACTAAAAAAGAAAATATCGGAGAGTTAAGAGAATTGCTGATTGAAAAGGTGCGGGATCGGCACCTGATGATCTATCCTAATTATTTGAAAGACAGCAGCGACGATTATAGCTTTTTATTTAAAGAGTTGTAATCTTGCTCCTATTAGACAGAACAGCTTTAATCGGTCGGAAGAAAAATACCTGTCGCAGATCATGTTTGTAAAAAACATCTGATTCAAGTATTTTTGCCTTTCATGATCCCGTAGTTCAACGGATAGAATAGAAGTTTCCTAAACTTTTGATGGAGGTTCGATTCCTCTCGGGGTCACATTAATCATAATAACCGTTTGTAAATTCATTATTTGCAAACGGTTTGTTTTTATGTCAAGTTCTTGTTAAGGTGAAAATTGAGGTGATCAGAAAAGAAGAAAAATTCTTTAAACTAAGGATCACTTTCAATAAATAAGGAAAGCCTGGTATTAGCCAGGCTTTCCTTATTTATGAGATATTAAAAATAATTTTCGATTGTACTAGTTTGTCTTAATAAAAAATAGAATGTTTATTCTGAGTATGTAAATTCTCCAGAGGATACTTCTCCGGTGTTTGACAATATTTCATATTTTAAAGCCTTGAAAGAGTCGTTAGGTATCTGATTTGATTTATACCATACTCTGATTGTTCCGGAAGATTTTACACCGAAACCATTTTTTGTAGTATAGTCATAAAAAGCTACAATATTATTAGAACCAAAATTTTGATATCTCATATAAGACAATTTCGTTTCATCAGGATAGGAAAATTGTTGTTTTAGAATTTTATCAATGTGGGTTCCCGCAGGAGGATAAAAACCGGAAAATTCTTTTTTGAGAATTTCTTGTTGTTTTTCTTTAGACAGGCTGTCGTATGGTAATTCTATTACAGCCTCGGAGTTGTTTTCTTCTTGTGTTTTTTCGTCTTCAGTAAGTCCTAATATTATGCCTGATAGCCATAGACCTCCAATTACCATTAATACAATGTATCCAGTCTTCTGGTACCATTTTTTTTCTTGCGCAGTTGTCATAGTTATAAGAGTTTGTATTGAGAGTTTGCGCAATATATAAAAAATGATTCAAATAATCCCCGTTCTTTTACCCAGATAAAATTTGAAATTAATGAATGGCTGTGATCCTCAACAAAAGCTGGTTTAAAATCACTATTCAGCGAGTTACACCTTTACAGAAATAATATCTTTGAAATTACGGGTCTCTATAAAGATAATCCTTGTTTTACGTTTTACGTAAAATTATTTTTGCTTTTTCAAAGATGGACGATTATGATTTCATCCGGCATCCATGAACTGTTTTTGCGAGAGCAGCTGGCGGTTTGATTGTATCACGATTTACCATTTGATAGGGTACGGAACCCTGAGAATGAATATTAACAGACTAACCAATAATTTAATTTATGCAACAATTGAAACGAGTAGTGGTGACAGGTATGGGAGCCATCACGCCCCTTGGAAACGATGTAACCTCCTTCTGGAATGGCCTGGTAGAAGGGAGAAGCGGAGCCGGCTTGATCACAAAATTTGATGCAACGAAATTCAAAACACGTTTTGCCTGTGAAGTAAAAGGATTTGATACCGATCAGTATTTTGATAAAAAAGAAGCCAGGAAGATGGACATTGTCTGTCACTATTCCATTGCTGCTGCCGATGAGGCTATTAAACATGCAGGACTGGATCTCGAGAAAATAAATAAAGAGCGGGTCGGCGTGATCTGGGGTTCCGGCAACGGAGGGATCACGACGTTCCATCAGCAGGTGACGGAATTTGCACTGGGAGACGGAACCCCAAAATTCAATCCGTTTCTGGTCCCTAAGATGATCGTGGATATGGCTTCCGGCCTTATTGCGATCCGTTACGGATTTATGGGAGTCAACTTTTGTCCTGTTTCGGCCTGTGCAACTTCTACCTCTGCCATTATAGAGGCGTATGACAACATCCGGCTGG
>CAYTGJ010000081.1:0-21113 GCA_964437245.1 uncultured Chitinophagaceae bacterium | reverse complement strand
CAAAGAAACCTGGGATAGCATTAGGGCTATAATAGAGGTTGAAGTCCTGTGCACTGTTTGCCACAAATTCGGCCACAGGCTCTCCGGCATAACTATACACTGTGGGATACTGATACAGCTGGGGGCTGGGAGGGTTCCCGCCAGATCCGGTGGTATTCAAGTATAAAGCGATCGCATTTGAACCAGTATTCAGCTTGAGCTGATAGCCGTTTCCGGTAGGGATGTCAATTCCTACCGGGACTTTCATTGGAGCAGCGGGTTGTCCTTCGCCAGTACATGGAGCAGAATAGCTTGATGTTCCTACTGTAGCTCCTGAAGCATCCAGGATGATAAAATTGATCACATTGTTGGGAAGTGGTGAACCATTGCAATAGTAATTGTAAGGAAGTACTGTCAGTGAGTCTAACCGGAAACCAGTTACGGCATTGAATACCAGCAGATTTTTAGTATCGTTGGGATTCATATTAGTTACATTGCTAAACCCATGTCCGACTGCCGGAGCTCCGATCGTTAAATGGAAAGTAGAAGTGTCTTCTACATAAAATGTATGAGGGCCCGGACCACTCAGGCCGGCAGGAGTATGACTATTCCCTGTTGCGACAACATTTCCTCCTGTGTAAGCATCCCACCATTTATACCGGCCGGCTCCTGTTACAGATAAGCTTGCATCGCCTGTTCCTCCGCTGGCCACAGGACAGTAGGTGCCGTTGGTTGGAATTGCAGCAGTAGAGGTGACCGTTACCTGGTCAGATTGTACACCACAGGAAGGGTCGGTCACGGTTACTTCGTAGACTCCAGGTGTCGTAACGTTGTATGTACGTCCGCTGGCTCCGGGAATAACGCCCCCGTCATGAGTCCATACATATGTTACCCCCGGACCTGTATACCCGGCATCCAGTAAGGCATTGGTGGGAGTACAGAGTACAAGGTCTGGTCCCAGTTCAATAGTATAGTTATTCATCACATTAATAATATCTGTTTTAGGGCATGAACCGGCAGAGTCCACACAAACAGAATAAGTACCAGGGGCATTCACATTAAAACTGTAAAAGCCAGGTCCCATGCCACTGCTTTGCTGTACTCCATTGTGATACCAGGTATATGTGATATCGGTCCGGGCACTGGTAGCCGCAGAGAAATTAGGATTGATCGAAATAGGAAGTGTTCTTCCGCAGATCGTAAAGTCACCGCCCAAATTAGGCATCGGACCTTCAGAACCATAGTCACAGCCAGGAGTAAAGGTAATATCGTCTACGGCAAAGTCTACAGCCGTCTGACACCCTGTCGTTGTGGTATTTTGAATGCTGATCGTAGCGGTAGGAGGAGGAGTGAGTCCTGAATTCCAGACGGCTGTATATTTTACCCACTGACCCACCACACCCGGAGCACTGATGGTAGTAGGCAGAGAGGTCCCGTTAATATTGAAACGAAGTGTTCCCGAAGGGGTAGTGGTAGACAACGAAGTTACCCAGATCGAGAAGAAGTAGTTGGTATTAGGAGCAAGAGGAATTCCTGACTGACTCCATAAATTAATACCGGTATTGCATATCCCGTCTACCATAAGCATCATATTATCGCTTGAGGGAGAATGATCTTCGATCGGAAGATTGCCCGGAGTAGTTCTGAAGGCCTGATTAAAATCCAGTGAATTATTTCCTACATAGATCCTGCCAGGTACAGAATAGCAAGAGGATCCACAAGGAGTAAATTCAACATAAGCCGGATCATGTGTCCAGTGCGTATATCCTTCAGAAAAATCAGAGTTGGCTACCAGATTTTGACCATTGGCGACAACTCCGGAACAGGTCTGAGCCTTACTTTCTTGTAAAGAAATAAGGTTGGCAAAGACTACAAAAGCAAACAGATAAAGTAGGTGTTTTCTCATAAGTACAAAGTGTGTAAACTTCTTTGGTAGTGTTGTGTTGGTAATGGACTAGAAAGTAAATATATGATTAATTAACGAAATAATACGAATATTTAAATAATAAAGTTTGGTTTTTTGAAAAAAATAGTAATATTTCAGCTAAAAAATAGAATAAAACAATACATTAAAAAGAGGTTTATGATGGTAAATAAGTGGTGTGCTAAATAGGTATTTATACCGGTTTAAAAAATGGTAATGCTTAATTATCAATTAAATGGTAATTGTTTTTAATGGTAATATGGTGTGTCCCTGAAAAATAGAAAAAAGTGTGGAAAAATCCTGTAAGGATAGTAAATACAGAGAAGACAAACGTCGAAAATAGCTCGTTCTGTGGGACCTTTTTTAGGGGAAAGGATAGTTTTACAGACCGGAAAGGATTTCCAGTATTTTATGGGCAGACCTTTCCCAGGTAAGATCTTGAATTGAAGAAAGTTGCTTTTCGGTCACAGAGGTTCGTAAAGAATCATTTTCCAGCAGGGAAAGAATGCTGAAGGCGAACCCGGCAATGTCGTGTGAGTCCACTGTCAAAGCTCCGGAAAGTATTTCTGAAATGCCTGATTGGTTGGATACTACACAAGGAATTCCGGATCCTGCGGCTTCCAGTGCTGAAAGTCCGAAAGGCTCTGACTCTGAAGGCAGGCAGAATACAGATGCACTTGAAAGGTATCGGAGCTTATCTTCTGTATTCAGAAAGCCTGGCATCTGGAACAGGTTCGCAACCGGTGAATTACGGAGCTGTTCTTCGAGCTCTTTACGCAATTCTCCTTCTCCCGCCATTACAAATAGTACTTCCGGATCTTTCCGGTGAATTGCTTCGGCTATGCTGATAAAATGTGCTGCTCCTTTTTGCGGGGTTAGCCGGCCCATAAACAAGACTGTTTTGGAATTGGCAGGGAGCCTGTTAATGGTGAGAGGAAGAAAGGCATTGTACACGACTTTGATTTTTCCCGGGTATATTTCATAGTATTTCCGGATCATGTTTCGGGTATACTCACTCACGGCAATGACACCATCGGCATAATCCATGGCTTTGCGTTCCAGGTAATAGATTTTAGGATCTTTGTTCGCTGGATTCCGGTCAGCTTCCAGGGAGTGGATATGCAATACCAGTTTTTTTCCTGTAAGAAGTTTCAGGCTGATGCCCGCCTGAAAGGTAGGCCAGTCGTGGCAGTAGATTACATCAAACACCAGGGTTTGGGCTACTTCTATGATCTTCTGATTGTACAACGCTACTTCTTCCAGATAGGAAAGAGGGGAATTTTTTATTTCTTCTCCGGTCGGGGAAGGTTCTGTGAATAAGGAGGAAGTGTTTTCGTATTGGTCTGTCCGGTAGGGCGAGATCAGAAAATCATACTGAATTGTTTCCCGGAAGGATGGTGAAAATGGTAAGAAGGAAGAAACAGAAGGTATAGCTTCGGTAGAACGGAGGCTGGATACGTTCTGAATATTGGGCAGTTCGTCTGCTTCGGAGGTGATCAGGTGCAGGTGACTGATCGAGGCTAGTTGTAGAGCCAGTTGAGTACCGGCAATTCCCATTCCTCCACTGATTTCACCGGAAAGATTTCCTGTGAGCATTAATATTTTTAACGGCGACATATAAAAAAGTAATAAAGCGGTAAGATAAGGGAATATATCTTCAGGAAAAAATAAAACGACAGAGAGAGAAGGGAGATGAAACGTATGGTGCAGTCATATAAGAACAATCCTGTCCTGAAATAAGAGACAGATACGAGATGCCGGATTCCCGATAAAGGTAATTTTTATTTATATAAATTGATTTTTACCTTCGATTCCACCACTTTATTATCATGCTTTAATTTGGTCTCCATGATCTATTTTTAAGATAGATATTACCCTTTAACCGGAATTATTTATAATTTTAGCGTATTGTATAGCGCTGTTATACAGACGCGAATAAAATTATAATTCTTTTAGATATGTGGGTATTTAACCTGATCACATTTATTAATCTGTTTTTAGTTTTTTGTATTCTCTTTTTTAAGAAAGACAATGTGTTGCCCAATAAAATACTGGCACTTCTGCTGGTCAATCCTGGGATCAATTTTTTGAGTAATGTGATCGTCTTGAATGGATATTTAGAGCAATTCCCTTACTTATATTTTTTTGCTCAGGCTACAGCATTTTTATTTGCCCCCCTGGTTCACCTCTATGTGACCTTGCTGATGGGTAAAAGGATCAAAATCACCTACCCGCTCTACCTGATTTCAGGGGCCTCTATTTTGCTGGTCGGTTATTATGCCATAGAATTTATTCTGATGTCTGAAGCAGAGCAAACTCTTTATCTTCTTGGGCTCCGGCAGGAACCCTATCCTGTGCAGATGGAGATTATAAACGGGATTTTTATCCTGCTGCAGCAACTATATTTTACGGTGTCAGCTATAGAGGTCTATAAGTACAGGAAAAGATTGTACAATCAACTGTCGAGTCTTTATAAGACTAAAATAGGATATGCCACCAGGTTTATCATCCTGATCTGGATATTGAATGCTATTACCATCATTTTGTACCTTACTCTCCCGATGGTACAGGTGGAATATATTTATTTGCCTCTGGTACTGACGGTTATTTATGCATTTATCCTCTATTTTGCTATTCAGTTCAACTCTATTTTTACAAGCTCCTCATACGAACAGTTGGTGAGTTTTGCAGAGACCAACCGGAAAGTATCTCCGGTAGAAACGGGGATGCTCCAGCCTGAAAAAGAGGGGGAGTTACAAAAGCTGGCTGCTACTTTGGAGCTTTTTTTAAAAGAAGAACAACCGTATAAGAATCCTAATCTCGACCTGGGAATGTTGAGCGAACAGATGAATGTACCTGCTTCCCGGCTTTCGCTGGCGATTAATAAAGTATTGGGGAAAAATTTTTATGACCTGATCAACGAATTGAGAGTTCAGCGCTCAATAGTACTTCTACGGGAAAATCCTCACTTCACCATTGAGGGGATTGCCTACGATTCAGGTTTCAACAGCAGGGCCTCCTTCTACAGAGCCTTTAAAAAAATGACCAGTTCAACCCCTTCTGAGTATTTGCAGCAACAAAAGGAGGTTTTGTAATCTATTGTTTATTATTGTATTGTATTTTTATCTTGTCTCATTTAGCCTCGTGAGACAAGATAAAAATAGGAACCTCTTTCTTTCTTCTTAATTTACATCAGGAAACAAACAGGGATCTTTAATGTGTAAAGATTGATCTCCTGGAGGAAAAGTCTGAATTTGACAAAACGAAGAATTTAATTGTCCTTTCAGGAAAAAGATATAAGCCCAACCATAGGCAAGCCAGCGTAATGGAGTATAAAAAAGCCATACGACTCCCCCGGAAAGGGCCTATCGATTTACGATAACCGGGAGGTGTTGGCTGATTTAAAATATAGTTGGATCTATAAGAAGGGTTTGAATATTACCAGTAACCAATAGGCCAAAAAATAAGAGCAACACCCGTCAACTTCTATACCAAACCAACTACAGGGCCCAAACACCTGTAGGGTATAAAAAGAAACGTCTGTCCGGAATGGACAGACGTTTTTGCGTTTATAACCTGTCTTATAAAGACAGCTGTTAATTTTCCTGTAAACTTCTGAGATCTACCGGCACAAGTCTGGAAACTCCCTGTTCGATCATCGTGATCCCGTAAATTACATCTGTACTGGACATCGTACGTTTGTTGTGCGTCACGATGATAAACTGTGATTCATGGGAGAATTTACGGATAATGTTGTTGAACTTATCAATGTTGGCATCGTCCAGCGGAGCATCCACCTCATCGAAGATACAGAACGGAGCAGGCTTGATCAGGTAGATGGCAAAGAGAAGCGAAATCGCCGTCAGGGTCTTTTCCCCTCCCGAAAGCTGGTTGATCGTCAAAGGCCGTTTCCCTTTCGGGCGGGCGATGATCTCAATGCTGGATTCCAACGGGTTATTCGGATCGGAAAGATCCAGGCTGCAGGAATCTTCTTCTGTAAACAGCGAACGGAATACTTTTCCGAAGTTGTCCTTGATCTGGCTGAAGCACTCCATGAACGTTGTTTTGGCCACTTCGTCGATCTCACCGATCGTAAGTAACAGGGATTCTTTGGCTTTGGCCAGATCTTCCTTCTGAGAAGTAATGAAGATATGACGCTCCTGGATTTCCTGGTAAGCTTCCATCGCCATCGGGTTGATAGGCCCGATTTTATCCAGTGAGTTTTTGATCTTTTCTACACGTTCGCGAAGTTCATTTTCAGAAGGTAGTTCTTTGCCTTCTTCCTGTTCTTCCGCCAGTACGTCGTCAATATTAATGTTAAACTCAACCGACAACCGTTCTTTAATGGAGGTCATCCCCAAACGGCTTTCGTTCATTCGTGTCTGAAGTTCGAGCAGCAGGGAATCGCATTCTTCCCGTTGTCTTCTGATCTCCCGGATCGCCTTCTCAAACTCATCAATGCTCGCCCGGATCGCATAATACTCTTTCTCGGATTCGTTTACTCCCTGCTCGATGGTTTCCCGTTCTTTGTACAGCTCCAGCAACTCATCTTCGTGAATATCGTTTTTGTCACTGTGTTGCTTGATCTCTTCTTCTATGCTTCTGGATTCTTCCAGGTTTTTATCAATTCTTTCTTTACTGTTCTGGAAAGAAGACTGCTTGTAGCTGACCTCCTGTTCCAGACTGTTGATCTTACTTTGCTGCTGGTGGAAAACAATATTTTCCTGGTTGTAGGCAGCAGATTTGCTGCTCAGGATGTTATTTTCATCGACCAGCTCTTCGTTGAGCAGGTTCAAACGCTCTTCCAGGTCTTTCAGATCAAGTTTAGTTTCCTCCGCTTTCGGCTTCCCTTCTTCCAGCGAATCGATAAGACTTTGGATCTTATCGGCGATCTCATCTTTTCGTACACTGTTGGAAGAAAGCATTGATTCGTATTGCTCCTGCTTTGTTTTAAAAGCAATAAGCTCCCGGTTTTCCATGTCGATCTCACGACGCAGGCCTTCTATTTTTGACTTGTACGTATTTTCTTTCAGGCGGGCCAGCTCGTTCACCTTGATGTCGAGATTTCCACGTATACCTTCCAGTTCCAGCGTCAGGTCTTTGATTTCATTCTCCAGTTTCTCCAGGTTTTTGGCCCTTCCGATTCTTTTGCCTTCAAACAATCCTACCGAACCTCCATGGATACTATATTTCCGCTTCGTGATCTTTCCGTTCTGGGAAATGAAAACAGCATTCGGATCTGCCGGCATATCGTCCTGGTTGTTAGTCAGGATGTATACCTCATCGAGGATGTAGGAAATCAGTCCTTTATACATAGGATCAAATTCCACGATGTTAATGGCCGGAAGGGTATCCGGATGTTGCTTTAACGGAGAGGACGTGAAATTGACAAATTTTGAAACGACAAAGAAATTGGCTTTTCCTTTGGAGGAGTTATTAAGAATATTAACCGCCTGAATTGCCTGAGCCTCCGTTTCCACTACATAATAGTTCATGAACGGTTCCAGGTAATTTTCAATGGAAAGCCTGTATTTTTCGTCGCAGGTCAGAATGTCGGAAAGCAGTGGAAACTCCTTTCCCCAACTGGCATTCTTCTTAAGAAATTTGATCGCTTCCGGAAACCCTTCCAGGTTTTCCACCATCGACTTGGTCAGGTTAAACTCATTTTGTTTCTGATCAATCGTACGGTTGGTCTGAGTGATCTTTTCCTTGATCTGCTCGATTTCTTTTTCAAGTGTCTGGATCTTTTCCTGGAGTTCTTCCTCCTGTGCAATAACAGTTTCCAGTTCGGCCGTTTTTTCGTCGATCACCCCTGTGATCTCCAGGATTCTTTTATTAAATTCCTGGATGCTTGCACTATGGGTAGTCGTGTCGGTAGCGGTTTTCTCCATTTCCTGTTTCAGGGTGGAGATCTGGATATTCAGGATATCCAGCGATTTGTTGAGCTGGTAGGCTTCTTCCTGTTTCCGCTTGTATTCGTTGTTCAAAACATTGGCCTGCTCCTGCAGGGTAGCACACTTTTGCTTCTGCTCTTCAAATTCTTCTTTGAACCCCTGTAGTTTTACCTTATTGTCTTCAAAAACGGTCTGAGCTTCTTCTTTCTCTTTTTCCAGGCTTTGAATACTCAGCTCTGCACGTTCATTGCTGGCTTTATCCTGTTCGATCTGTTCTTGTAAAGAACTATAGCGGTCGTTCAGAAATTTTACTCTTTCATTTTTTATCTTTTTGTCACTCTCGAAATTACGGATCTTATTGACGTGTTCATTGAGCGTTTTTTGTCTGCTGGCCAGGGTTTTTTCTGCATTGATGATATCTGCCTTTTGTTTTTCCGAATTACTTTCCTGATCGGCAATCTGTGCATTCAGACTGGTTCGGCTGTCAGTAGACTCTTCAATTTGCTTTTGGAGCGATACATGAGTCTCTTTCTGTCCCTGCAAACTTACTTTGGCAAGGTCAATACTGGCATTTTTATACTCTTCTTTGATCTGAAAGTACTTCTCAGTCTGTTTAGCCTGTTTTTCCAGACTTTTCAGGTTTTTATTGATCTCAAAGAGCAAGTCATCTACCCGTTCCAGATCCTTATCCGTTTCCTCAAGCTTTTTAAGACTTTGTTTTTTCCTGATCTTGAATTTGGAGATTCCGGCAGCTTCTTCAAAAAGATTTCTTCGGGAGTTATCCTTATCGTTCAGGATATCGTCCACCATTTTCAATTCAATGATGGCATAACTGTCTGATCCGATCCCCGTGTCAAGAAACAGGTCGGTAATATCTTTCAGCCGGCAGGTCACACCGTTCAGCAAGTACTCGCTTTCCCCGGACCGGTAATAACGCCGGGTGATGGTGACGTGTGAATATTCGGTAGGAAGGAGGTTCTTGGTATTATTAAACGTAAGTGATACTTCCGCCATTTGCATGGGTTTACGGTTTTTGGTACCGTTAAAAATCACGTTTTCCATTTTGTCGGACCTTAATGCACGTGTTTTCTGCTCCCCCAGTACCCAGCGGATGGCATCCACTACATTGGATTTACCGCATCCGTTAGGTCCTACTATTCCGGTAATTCCTTCGTCAAAATTAACTACAACTTTGTCTCCGAAACTTTTGAAACCCTTGATTTCTAGTTTACTTAATTGCATTTCAGCTCCGATTTTATATTTTAATGGATGATAAAATTACATTCAATGAGGATGATAAAGGAATGAATCTTTTCGTTTTTTTCAACAGGTTTATAAACAAGTTATTAGAGTATTCTTACTATCAATCTATTAGGAAGATTCTTGTTCACATATGACCTTTGGAAGAGGAAAACGGAAAACCTGTCGGGACAGGAGAAAACCTGGTAAAATTCCCTTTAATAACCTGTATCAAACAATTATTCTCTAAAATAAATTCAATAATAATCAGTTAATTATGATATATATACGATTTAGTGTTGTATTTTACCGATATTTTGAATTATTTTGATACGTAAATTAAAATTCTGAAAAAGAATATGTTAAAAAAAATAACCTTACTTACGATTTGTACTGTCTTGTTCACAGTATATATCTCCTACGGCCAGAGTTATCCGAAAGAAGTTAAAAAAATACTTCAGAATGCCGACGGATATATGAACATTGAAGATTATCACAATGCATTGCCATTGTATCTTCAGGCTGAAAAGCAGGTACCTAAAGATCCGGAAATCAGCTTCAAAGCAGCAAAATGTCTGTTCGAATTAGGACATGAGGTGAAAGCCCTTTCTTATCTGGAGGCTGCCAAAAAAGGAAGCATTGATGATCCTGAATTGTTGTGGATGCTGGGTTCTGCTTATCACAAAAGTCACCAGTTTGATAAGGCGATCGCCACGCTGAAAAATTATAAAGGTTATGTAAATCCCAAGGATAAAGCAACCCTTGAAGAGGTAGATCTGCTGATCAATAACTGCGTAAACGGGAAAGTAATGGTGCAGAATCCGAAGTCAAAGATCGTCATCAAAAATCTTGGACCAGGAATCAATACTCCTTTCAATGAATATGCTCCGGTGATCTCTGCTGATGAAACAACGCTGATCTTTACTTCCAGACGTGACAATACCACGGGGGGAGGAAAATCCAACGAGGACAACGAATGGTACGAAGATATTTATCTGTCTGTAAAAAGCGATACCGTATGGTCTACTGCTGTAAACATGGGACCGACCATTAATACCGCTTCGCACGATGCGAGTGTCGGACTTTCTCCGGATGGACAAGAATTGTTTGTCTACAGAGCAACTCCTGCCAACGGTGGCGACCTGTATGTCAGTAACCTTACCGGTACTGTATGGAGTGAGCCAAAACCGCTGGGAAACAACATCAATACTTCTGCCTGGGAACCGAGTGCAAGTACTACCTCAGATGAGAATATTCTGTTCTTTACCTCCAACAGAAAAGGAGGCTACGGAGGCAGAGATATTTATATGAGCCGGAAACAACCTAACGGAGAGTTTGGCCCGGCAGTAAACCTGGGACCTAAGATTAATACCAAGTTTGATGAAGATTGTCCGTTTATTCACCCTGACGGAAAAACCTTGTATTTCTCTTCCAAAGGACATAAGTCAATGGGAGGATTTGATATCTTCCATACCACGATTGACCTTGCAACAGGTAATATTCTTTCCGAAGTGGAAAATATCGGCTACCCGATCAATACTGCAGACGATGATGTATTCTTTGTATGGTCTGCCGATAACAAAAGAGCGTATTTCGCTTCTGAAAGAGAAGGAGGGTACGGAGAAAAGGATATCTATATGCTGATCCGGGAAGAGGCTGATGCTGATCTGGCAGTATTGAAAGGAAAGATTATGTCCTGCGATACAAAAAATCCTGTAGCGGCTACGATCATTGTAACAGATCTGGCAACAAAACAACCGGTGGGAATTTACAACTCAAATGCAAGTTCTGGGAAATATACGGTTATCTTGCCCGCAGGTAAAAACTATGGGATTACAGTGGAAGCAAAAGGATATCTTTTCTACTCTAAAAACATTGATATCCCTAAGCTGGATCACTATGTAGAATACACCGATGAGGTTTGTCTGAACAGACTTAAAAAAGGAACTACCATCGTATTGCGAAATGTATTCTTTGACGTAGATAAAGCTACGCTCAGAAAAGAATCGGAAGACGAGCTGGAGCGTCTGGAGAAGATCCTGAAACAAAATCCTGATATTAAGATAGAGATCGCCGGACACACCGATAGTGACGGAAGTGACGATCATAACCTGAAACTGTCTGATGCCCGTGCCAAAACAGTGGTGGATTATCTGATCACGAAAGGAATCAACAAAGATATGCTCAAATGGAAAGGATATGGAGAATCTCAGCCTCAGGTGCCGAATGACTCTCCTGAAAACAAACAGTTGAACAGAAGAACAGAAATCAAGATCCTGGAAGAGTAGGAACAGATCGGTTTTTTGTAAAAGTATTACTTATACACAAAAAAGGGCTTTTAAGGCCCTTTTTTGCTGTTTAAGAGTACTAAAAGGCTATTTTTCAGCAAATAAACTTTTTTCTTCATAACCTGGTACAGGGTTATTCCGTTACAGAGAAGAGGTGTTAACTTTTAGAGTAACTTTTTTATACTATGGCAGTTAGAAAATTTAGGAAGGTTTTTGTGGTAGACGATGATGAAGTACAAAACTTTGTCACCCAAAGGCTCATTAAGCAATTTGATAAAGAGTATGAGGTATCGACGTATGCGAATCCTCTCAAGGCAATAGAAGCATTAAAACAAAGCGAGGATCTTCCGGACATTATCCTGCTGGATATTAACATGCCAGAGATGGATGGGTTTGAATTTTTAAAAAAAATGGAAGATGAAAAACTCTCTGATAAAATAGGGGTGATCATGTATTCTTCCTCTACCTATAAGGACGATAAAAAGAAAGCAAAGACTTACTCAAATGTGATAGGATACATGGAAAAACCTTTTTCCCCGGAGAAGTATGAAGAGATCCTGGAGACAGACTAACCGGATCGCAGGGCCGCTATGTAGAACGAAGACGGTCATAGAAATTAAGACTGGCCCCTTAAAAGAAAAGCCCGGAGAGACTAACTTCTCCGGGCTTTTCTTTTAAGGGCAAAATGACTTGTTAAGCATAGTTGCTAAGCATCACCGGCATCACAAGCATTAAGATATCTTCGTTGTCATTTTTGTCAGAAGGAGTGATCAATCCTGCTCTGTTAGGAGCGGACATTTTAAGATCGATAATTTCACAGTCAAGGTTATTCAGCATTTCGATCAGGAACTTCGCATTGAAGCCGATCTCCATATCTTCTCCTTCGTATTCGCAGGAAAGTCTTTCGTTTGCTTCGTTCGAAAAGTCAAGGTCTTCCGCAGAAACCTGAAGATTACTTCCGGCTATTTTTAGTCTTACCTGGTAGGTTGTTTTATTTGCGTAGATCGAAATACGTTTGATCGAGTTAAGGAAGTCCGCTCTGTTGATCGTAAGTTTGTTCGGATTGGAAACCGGGATAGCATTTTCGTAATCCGGGAATCTTTCATCGATCAGACGGCAGATCATTTTTACATTATTGAAACTGAAAAATGCATTGGATGCATTGAATTCAATGTTGACTACTGTATTTTCAGAAGGAAGCGATGCTTTTAGCAAAGTCAACGCTTTTCTTGGAAGGATCAGTGTATTGCTGCCATCCGAATTTACGTCAGCTCTTTTGAAACGGATCAGACGGTGTCCGTCTGTAGCAACGAAAGTACCGCTTTTCTCAGTCAGAGAAAGGTAAACACCAGTCATAGCGGGTTTTAATTCGTCAGTGCTGGCGGCAAAAATAGTACTGGAGATAGCCCTGCCTAATACATCGGAGGAGATGTCTACTGAAGAGCTGTTTTTTACCGCAGGTACTTTTGGAAAATCGGTTGCATTTTCTCCTGAAAGCTTATATCGCCCGTTGTCTGAGCTGATTTCTATGCTATATGTTTCCTGGTCTATCGTAAAAGTAACGGGCTGCTCCGGAAGGTTCTTTAAGGTATCCAAAAGGATTTTGGCAGGGACACAAATACTGCCTTTCTGTTTTGCTTCGACAGGAAGCTCTGTTATCATGGAAGTCTGTAAGTCAGAAGCATAAACAGTAAGTTTACTGTCAGCAACCTCAAACAGGAAGTTTTCCAGGATCGGAACTACCGGGTTGGTAGTGATAACTCCGTTAATCGAAGTCAATTGTTTTAGTAAAGTAGAGGAGGAAACAACAAATTTCATCGTAAAATCTTATTTAGTAGATTAAAAACAGCCTTAACAACCTAGTGTGTTAACTCGAATTTGGGTCAAAAGTAAGCATTTAGCCCATTATTAAAAATGGGACTGGCTTAGAAGTTATCCACCTTTTCTCCGTATAGTGTTGAGAATTACTAGGTTGTTTACTTTTTGTCGCTAGTGTCCTTGGACTGAGGTTGTTGTATATCACTTTTAATCACTACCATAGCTTCTGAATAAGTAGGATCATTGGTGTAAATGGACACGGATTTGCTGTCTTCCCCTGATTTTCCTGCAGAATTAAAAGTGACTTTTAGGTTCGTCTTTTCGCCGGGTTTCAAAACGCTTTTTTCCAGTTCAGAAGCTGTGCAGCCACAACTCGCTTTGGTTTTGTAGATAATCAGGTCTGATTTCCCTGTATTGGACATCTCAAAATTAGTACTGACGATATCTCCCTGCCGGATGGTCCCGAAATTGTGGGTGCTCTTATCGAAGTTTATACGGGGAGCTTTCAGCGAATCTGTTTTGGTCATAACAGGGAAGTACTGGCTGATGCTGGCAATGACATACAGCTTTTTGACCGCCTGGGCAGAATCATCGGTAGTAAGCTCCACAATATCGTATACATACCCGAAATCATTTTTTATTTTAGGATCATACGTTACCTTAATCACTCCTGTATCGCTGGGATTCAGTGAGGCCGGTACTATTTTCATGGAAAGGTGAGGAGGGAGCTGTGTGGGTACCACAAAATTCACTTTCTTTTTCCCTTCATTATATACCTTAAACTCTTTGGTAACCGGTTCTTTGGTAGTGATGGAATAAAGATTCAGGTAATCACTGGCAAAACGCAGATTACCGTTTTTGACAGGAAAAAGATCGGAGACGGTTTTGGCTTTAGGAAGTACATTCCCTTTGATCGTTAGTACTTCTACTCCTGCCGCTTTGCCTATCGTATAGGAAACACTCAGTGTTTTGGTAAAAGCATTCGGACGGTTCAAAGGATCGTACTGAGCCTTGATATACCCCGACTGGCCCGGTTCTACCGCGGATTTGGTCCAGCTGGGGGTAGTACATCCGCAGGAAGCCTGAACATTGGTCACCGTTACCGGTAGGTCTGAATGGTTGGTAAATTTGAATTCATAGCTCACCGGACCGTTTTCTTCTTTGATATACCCAAAGTCATACGTCATTTTTTCAAGTCCCAATTTGCTTTGAGCCCAAACAGTTCCTGTCAGAAGAAGGCAGATATGTACCAGTGAAAATGCTAAGATCCTTTTCATAATAATTAATTCTTGTATGCTTTAAGAGCGGTAATCAATTGCTCGTTTTCATCGTTTGTACCGATCGTAATACGGACACACCCTTCGCAGAGGATCACTTTGGAACGGTTTCGGGTAATAATTTTTTGCGTCACCAGGTAATTATACAGATCATTTCCGTCCGCAACTTTTATTAAAACGAAATTTGCATCCGAAGGGTATATTTTAACGATAAATTTTAGTCCCGCTAATTGTACCAGTAGTTTTTCCCGTTGAAACAGAATTTCCGTTACCATTTCTTCTTTTTTCAACACTTTACTTAAGGATTCAAGCGCCAGTTCCTGTGTGAGCTGGTTGATGTTGTAGGGAGGTTTTATCTTGTTAAAGATGGCAATGATCTCGGCAGAAGCATAAGCGGTTCCCAGGCGTAAACCCGCCAGACCCCAGGCTTTCGAAAAAGTTTGGAGAACAACCATGTTTGGATATTGACCCAATTTGGATAGAAAAGTCCTGCTTTTGGAAAAATCGATATAAGCCTCGTCAATCACTACAATTCCGTTAAACTGCTGTAAGATTTTTTCGATACTTTCCGGGTTCAGACTATTGCCCGTAGGATTGTTGGGGGAACAGACAAAGATGATTTTTGTCTGTGGATCAATCGCTTTTAGTACTTCCTCCGTCCGTATCTCAAAGTCGGTAGAAAGAGGTACTTCTTTGATCCCGGTATCATTGATCTGGGCACTTACTTCGTACATCCCGTAAGTAGGAGGCATGGTGATAACATTATCGATCCCCGGCCGGCAAACCGCACGAAAGAGAAGATCGATTGCTTCGTCACTGCCATTACCCAGGAAAATCTGTTCCGGCGTTACATTTTTTAAAAGAGCCAGTTTTTCTTTTACCTCTCTTTGCAGAGGGTCCGGGTACCGGTTGTACTTCTCTTTGGTGACAGACCCGAAAGGATTTTCATTGGCATCCAGGAATACACCCTCGTCTCCTTTGTATTCATCTCGTGCAGAAGAATAGGGTTTTGTTTTTTTGATGTTTTCCCGGAGTATATTATTTATTGTAAACACGTAATTGAATGATTTAAGAGATGTAAAAGTACGTTATTTTGATGGAAAAACAATTTGAAGTTTTTTTTGCAAATATGGATGGTGTTGTTAAATTCATGCTAATTATTACATTTTGCTAATTAATGAAAACGTTTAAAAGGACATATACCATAAACGTGCCGCTGGAAGAAGTGTACGAGGCACTTGTGGAGCCTGAAGTGATCAAAGAATGGTCTGGAGCGGAGGCGGATATGGATATAAAACCGAACGGAGCATTTTCGCTTTGGGGAGGTTCTATTCATGGGGTAAATCTTTATATAAGTAAAACCCAGATTATTCAGGACTGGAAGGAAGATATCTGGGAAGAATATTCCAGGGTGACGTTTAACCTTTCGGAAAAAGACGGGGTGACCACGATCAGTCTGATCCATGAACTTATCCCGGACAGAGGGTTTGCTTCTATCGTAAAGGGATGGGATGAATTTTACATGGGCCCTCTAAAAGGATTGCTGGAATCCTGAGAAAATAATCAGGAATAAGAAAGACCGGCCAGCTCAGGAAAGTATCGTTCGGATGGAAGCCGTTTTGACGGCACATTCCTCATATTCTTTTCCCGCATCAGACAAAAAAGTAATGGCACTTCCTGCCTGGAAGGATAAATAGCGTTTGTTGGAATTATATAAAATACTTCTGATTACCACATTAAAATCAAAATCAAGCTCGGGCGAAAAGTATCCTACCGCCCCGGAGAAAACTCCTCTTGCACTTTCTTCATAATGATCAATCAGTTCCATTGCTTTCACTTTAGGAGCTCCGGTCATACTTCCCATAGGGAAAGCTTGTTTAAGTGCTTCTACCGGATGTACTTCAGGAGCCAGTTCGGCGGTAACGGTAGAAATTAACTGGTGCACCCCGGGAAAACTGTAAAGCCCGCAAACCTCTTCTGCCTTGACGGTACCGGAGACGGCACTACGGGAAAGGTCATTGCGGACAAGGTCTACGATCATGATATTTTCTGCACGTTCCTTGGCACTGTTTTGCAAACTGGTTTTCAGAAGAAGATCGTCTGCCTCGTCTGCTAGTCTGCGCGCAGTACCTTTGATCGGCTGTGAGATCAGCTTCTCTTTTTCTTTCTTTAAAAAGCGCTCCGGGGAAGCACATAAGAGATACTGTTCATCGATTTTCAGGTAAGCTGAGAATGGCATCGGAGAATGCTGGTTTAATTGCAGGTATACCTGGAGAGGGTTGATCTCGGCCTGTTCTGCATAATACTCCATACAGAAGGTCACTTCATAAATATCTCCTGACCCGATCAATTGCCGCAACGCATTGATCTTTGAAATGTATTCCTCCCGCAGGATCCTTTGCCGGATCTCAAACCCCTTGTGTGGCGTTGGTAGGCAGCCAGAGGCTTCACGCATTATCTGCTCATGGAGCGCTTCCGGATTGCTCCAGGACTCTATTCTGATAGTACCGGACGGTTCAATGAAAATGAGGTGTTCCGGTACAAAAAAATTAAGCAAAGGAAAAGCGACAGGATCTGGATTGGTACTGTTTAGCTGCTCGGTCTCATTTTTCAGGTCATACGAAAAATAGCCGAAGCACCAATCCTGCTGTGCCGCAAGAAATTCTTTCAGTCTTTCAAAATTATGAGCAGGTACTCCTTTCAGCTCTTTCCAGGCACCAAAAGCAATGACATGAAGAAAGGCATGATAAGGGTAGGAATAGCCGTTTGGATTCAGGTACACAACGTGTGTATACCGGTTGGCAAACCGGAGTGCTTTTTCAGTAAAATTCTTTTCAGGTAAAAATGAATAATGCTTCCTCACGTCAATCTTTCAATTCATTTAGAGCAGCCTTCGCTTTATTATCGATGCTGTTTTTGTATTCGTAGTTCTTATAATTAAGCGCATTGTTAAATTGCCTGACAGCCTCTTCTTTTTCTCCCCGGTCCTGGTAGATATAGCCGAGTTGCAAGGCAGAATTAGGGGCAAAATAATAATTTTCGTTGACAGAAAGATCAATTGTTTTTTTATAGTAAACGATCGCATCGTTCACCTGCCCGGCCCTATGATACAAACGCCCTACACGGTACAGGTATTCAAGCTTTTCCCTTTTCGTGATAAATTGATTCAGAGAAATGAGTTTTAACAGGTCAAAGGCTTTGTAATAGTAGCCCCCATCAGTATAGAGCCGGATTCTGGTCAGTATCTTATTGGGGATTTCCTGGTTCTTGGCGATACGTTGTGCATACTTGTCCGAATCATACAGCTCTTTCCCATTGGAAAGTATTTTAGTTAAGTAAGGCATTGCTTCGCTGTCTTCATCGTTGAGCCAGTAGGTGAGAAAAATCTTGAAATAAGCATCTTTCAGAGAATTTTTTCCTTTGAAATGAGAGAGAAAATGTTGGTAATGATTTCGGGAGGTAAGATAAGCCCCCTGGAATAAGTTCAGTTCGCCCAGCAATAAATCAACATGAGGGAAATAGAGAACATCGCTCCCGGTAGAATGATTGCTGATGATTTTCAGCGCTTCGTTTGCTTTGGAGCTTTTGGTTAAAATAGCAGCGTATAAATAGGTGATCAGGATATTATCCGGATTCAGTGCATATAACCTTGCCGCATTTTCCAGACGTCCGGAATGAGCATGAATAATGTAATTTTCCACTACTACCTTTAGGATGGAAGCTTCGAGACGGAATGGATTCGGTTCGGTACTCGCTTCGGTGAGCTGAGCTATTCCTTTGTCTATGTCTCCTGCCATCCCTACAAGTGAAAGCACCCAGTTGTAATTGGAGGGAACGGAGCCGATCAGGATATTTAACAGCCCCATGGTTTTTTTGTTGGGAAGGAAGTCCGGGAAAAGCTTCATGTTTTCCTCCAGAAGCTTGTATGCAGACCGAAGTCCCATCATGGCGCTAAGCTCATCGCCCATTTTAAGTTTTACAAATGCCCATTGCAATTTTATTTCTGCTTGGGTATAGCGATAATAAGGAGAAGTTTTTTCAAGACTCTGAATTTTTGCGATACGGATCGATTCGTTGCGGGAAAGTAGCTTGTATAATTTTTCATCTTCAGAAAGGAAGATCCGGATCACATCGGCATAATTGGCAAGATAAATAGTAATACCATTGGAAGGTTTTTCTTTCAGTGACTCATGGATAAGCTTCTGTCCCTTGTCGATCCTGAGCGACAGGAAGTCCAGATAAGCTGTTTCATTTTTGGAAGTAAAGGTATATTCTGCCCGGCAAAGTGTAGAGATAAAAATAAGCAGTATAAAAAAAGGGTGGAATATGAATGCCACCCTTTTTCGTATGCCGGGAATTGTGATTTTTAAAATCAACTTATTTTTTAATTAGTTCGGATACATTCATCTCCACATGGGAGAAAATTCTGCCACAATGCTCACAAACGATGATCTTCTTTTTCTCACGGATGTCTACTTGTCTTTGAGGAGGAACTGTGTTGAAACAACCTCCGCAGGCGTCTCTTTTTACAGGAACCACCGCAAGACCGTTGATTGCATTTCCTCTTATTTTATTATAAGAAACAAGTAATCTTTCTTCGATCAGTTTTGCTTGTTTTTCTCTTTCTTTAATGAGCTTGGTTTCCTCTTCTTTACTTTCGTCGGTGATGACTTCTAGTTCTTCTTTCTTGGTCTTAAGATCTTTTTTTCTTTCGGAGAGGATTTTTTTTGTGGAGGTGATTTCTTCGTTTTTACTTTCGATTTTGAAAGCTGCTTCTTTCGCTTTTTTCTGACAAACCTGGATCTCTAACTGTTGTAACTCCATTTCTTTGCTGATCGCTTCGTATTCCCGGTTGTTACGAACATTTTTCTGTTGTTCCCCGTATTTCTTGATCAGCTTTTCTGCCTCTTTGGCCGTTTGCTTGTAATTATTAATATCTTCTTCCAGTTTGGCAATCTCGGCTTCGAATCTTTTTACTCTTGCATCATATCCGGCTAATTCATCTTCAAGATCTCTTACTTCCTCCGGCAGATCGCCTCTTACTTGAATGATTTCGTCTAACTTTGAATCTATAGACTGTAATTTTGAGAGAGCTTCGAGTTTTTGTGCTACGGTAGTTTCCATTAAATAGTTATATATAACTTATTGGGTTTGTATCAATTTCCGATAAACGGACTGCAATATTACTAAATTTTTTTATTAAAAAATCATAAATTAAATCTTTTGTGAAAACTTCACTTTCATAGTGTCCGATGTCTGCTATAATGATCTTATTTTCAGCATCAAAAAATTCATGGTACTTAAAATCGGCTGATACATAGGCATCTGCACCCGAATTTTGAGCATTTTTGAGCAAAAAACTTCCGGCTCCTCCGCAAAGTGCTACTTTTTTAATTGTCTTTCCTGTAAAATGAGTGTGGCGTATGCAGGAAAGGTTCATCGAAGATTTTAAGTGTTGAAGAAAAGCACTTTCGCTCAACGGTGTCGATAGAGTTCCGATGGCACCGGAGCCCACCTCCGGATTTTTGTTGTCCAGGGAGATCAGATCATAAGCCGGTTCCTCATAAGGATGGCTGCTGAAAAGTGCCGACAGGACAGAACCTTCCAGTGGAGCAGGAAAAATTACTTCCAGTTTTTTTTCTTCTACTGTTTCCTGTACTCCCGCACTGCCTATGGCAGGAGTTGCCTGCTCATTAGGACGAAAGGTACCGGTACCGTCAGTTTGATAACTGCATTCAGAATAGTTTCCTATATTTCCTGCTCCCGCTTTATACAAAGCTTGTAGAACTTGCTCTTTCTCTTTCTGAGGTACAAAGGTGATCAACTTTTTGAGCAGTTGTTTTTTGGGGGCAAGGATCTTCACATTTTCCAGTCCCAGCTTCTGGGCAATTTTAAAATTTACACCTCCCGCCACATTATCAAGATTGGTATGGATCGCATAAATAGCGATATCATTTTTAATCGCTTTGATAATGGTTTTTTCGATATAGTTATTGCCGTTTAGTTTCTTAAGTCCTTTGAAAACAATCGGATGATGAGCAATGATAAGATTACAGTTTTCCCTGATCGCTTCCTCCACCACCGCTTCAATGCAATCCAGCGTAATGAGTACTCCTTTTACCTCCTGGTGGAGGGTGCCAGTGAGGAGCCCACTGTTGTCGTACTCTTCCTGGTAGAAGGGGGGAGCTATTCTTTCAAGATAGTTTACTATTTCTTTTACAAGCATTTAGAAGCTGTTTTCAGAAAACAAATTTACTATAAAATTTCATATTCGTTCCAGCATTTTCAGGATTAAATATTTAGACGGATCTCCCTGATAAAATTATACTACATCTTATTCAACGATAAGAAACAATATAATTATAAGTTACCTCCGGGTTTCATGGCATTTTGTTCTGGGGTAAAATAGTAAGAATGCTGAAATAGGACCTGCAAATTATTTATATTGCCTGAAAAAAAATGATAAAGGTTCTGCTGTTTCCGTTTGCCGTATTGTATGATTTCATCACCCGCCTCAGGAACTATTTATATAATACAGGAAGAAGAGGTTCCGTACAGTTTGAGGCCAATGTGATAGCCGTAGGAAATCTTACGGTAGGAGGTACTGGCAAGACTCCTCATGTTGAATACCTTATCCGGTTGCTCAAACATAAATATAAAGTAGCTACCCTCAGCAGAGGATACGGAAGAAAAA
>CAYTGJ010000080.1:15215-21145 GCA_964437245.1 uncultured Chitinophagaceae bacterium | reverse complement strand
ACTCCCAGCAGAGGGGCATTGTCTTTTACCACTCCTTTCAGCAGTCCAACGTTTGTCCGGGCCACTTCCCGGGCATTTTCCAGCAGCCCTTTCGACAAGAACGTCCGGCCGCTTTCAATATGATCCGGTATGTTGACATAATACCCCAGTTTTGTCAGCAGTTTGATCGCCTTGATCCCAACTTCGGTATCGTTAAAATTGGTGTATTCGTCACAAAATAAATTCACTGACCCTACCACATCGCTCGGCTGATAACGGGCCAGGTTCTCCTTTGCCCATTTACGCAGCGTTGTTTTATACACCAGAGGGAAATTTCTTTTCGGAGCGATCCCCATGATGTTTTTGGCAATACTACTGGTAAAGCCGTTGGTCATGATAAAATTATATACCCCTGGCACGATGGAGGCCAGTTTCATATTCATCTCAAAATTACCGATCATCCGTGTACGGAAAGGGACACCGTTGGTCTTATAGTATTGATGCAGGAACTCCGCTTTCATCATGGCAACGTCCACATTAGACGGGCACTCGGATTTACATCCTTTACAGGAAAGGCAGAGATCATACACTTCTTTGATCTCCTGATGATCAAATTTATTGACTTTGGAAGAGCGGGTCAGAAACTCACGCAGGATATTGGCTCTGGCACGGGTGGTTTCTTTTTCACTCTTGGTAGCCATATAACTCGGACACATCGTCCCTCCTATGATCGACGATTTCCGGCAGTCTCCGGAGCCGTTGCATTTTTCCGCCATCCGCAGAATTCCTCCTGTGGCAGAAAAATTGAATACCGTTTTAAATTCATTGGTGGTCTGGTTGTTTTCATACCGCAGCGATTCGTTCATCTTCGGTGTATGAACGATCTTGTTCGGATTGAAAACATCATTCGGATCCCAGATTTTTTTCAGTTCACACAGCAACTCGTAATTTTTCTCTCCGATCATTTTACGAATAAACTCTCCGCGCACTCTTCCATCACCGTGCTCACCGCTTAGTGAACCCCGGAATTTTTTTACCAGGGTAGCGACTTCATCCGTAATGGTGTGAAACATTTTCCGGTCTTTGTCAACCTTCAGATCCAGGATCGGGCGCAGGTGCAATTCCCCGTCTCCTATATGCGCATAAAACACGCTCTGCTGATCGTAGCGCTTCAGGATCTCCTGAAACTCGAGTACGAACTGAGGCTGATCGTTTACATCCACTGCAGTATCTTCGATACAAGCCACGGCTTTCGGATCTCCGGGCACATTGGCCAGCAAGCCCAGACCGGCTTTCCGCAATGTCCAGATCTTCTTGATATCCGCTCCCCATACTTTCGGGAAATGATACCCCAGATTGACCGAACTCAGGTCTGCGATCAATTTATCGGAGAGTTCATCGATCTCTTCCTTTGAATGCCTTGCCCACTCTACTACAATGATCGCCTTGGGCTCTCCTTTGACGAAGAAAAGATTTTTCTGCTGCTCTATGTTTTGCTTGGCGCAATTCAGTACAATATCGTCCAGCAGCTCTACCGCTCCCGGCTCGTATTTGCGGGCTATAATCGTAGCGAGGGCCGCTTCTTCAATGGTGTTCAGATGGACGGCCACCACTCCTTCTGTTTTCGGAGGAGCCTCCACCAGGTTAAGTTTTATCTCTGTGGTAAAAGCCAGTGTTCCTTCCGAACCCGCCAATAGTTTGCACATGTTGAACCGGTCTTTCCCTTCCGTGAAAACGGAAGTTTCCAGAAGCTCATCGATTGCGTATCCGGTGTTTCTTCTTCGGATAGACGGCTTAGGAAATTCATCGCGGATCTCCTTCTGAGTAGCCTGATCAGACAGGGTCTCTTTCAGGTACCGGTATATTTTATTTTCAAGGGTCTGGCCTTCACATTTCTGATGGAATTCCTGATCGGAGATCTCCCCGAACACAACTTCGCTCCCGTCGCTCAAAATAGTTTGAAGCTCCAGTACATGATCACGGGTAGTTCCGTAAATAATCGAGTGTGAGCCGCAGGAGTTATTTCCTACCATCCCCCCGATCATACAACGGTTGGAGGTAGAAGTTTCCGGACCAAAGAACAGTCCGTAGGAAGCCAGGTGCTTATTCAGTTCGTCCAGGTTCACCGCCGGTTGTACCCTGACCCATTTTTCTTCTTTATTTACTTCCAGTATTTTATTCCAGTACAAGGATACATCTACTACAATGCCTTTCCCTACTACCTGGCCGGCAAGAGAAGTTCCGGCCGTACGCGGAATAAGCGAGGTTTTATGAGTATTGGCAAAGGAGATAAGTTTTTTGATATCTTCCTTTGTCTTAGGTCTGGCTACTGCCAAAGGCATTTCACGATACACTGATGCGTCGGTCGCATAAAGTGTCCTCATCGTCACGTCTGTAAACAGATCACCTTCCAGTAGCTGTTTCAGTTCATCCAGTTTTGCTAACATATTATCCTTATACCCCCTGTGTTTTGGGGAATACAAATTTATCACAATAAAGAGAATAAAACAGCATTCTGCAGATCGAATGAAAGCGATTGTTTTTCAGCACAATACGCCCCTTCTTTTGCTCCTCATGTAAGAAAACAGCCTTATAGCAGCTCAAAAAACCGTTTCTCAGACACACCTGGTCCTTTTTAATTCCTGTTTTATCAACCTGGGAAGAAGCAAATCCAGGACTTCTGAAAAACCGTTCATCGGGCATACGCTACCGTTGACCGAGAACGTACCACCACTGGCATAAAACTACCCGTACTATTCAGGAATATTGCGTAAATATGTAACAGAAAGCTTGTTAAACAATGAAGGATATGAAACGAGACAACGAAAGAGGACATTTGTGCTGCATCATTCAGGGAGAAGGGATCATCAAAGGATATGATATCCTCAACTATTATCAGAACAACCGTTACTATCCCGGACTGACCGGAGCAGTGGTACTGGGAGAGCATCATATCCTTCTTGTATTGGAAGGACCTAATAAAGTAATCATACAGAAGTTTATAGAACTGACGGATAATTATAAAGCATTCATCCAGATCATCAGTACCGGCCCGTTTATCAATGGCGAAAGACTTTTCCATTCTTTCGATTTCGGACTCCGGATCGAGCAGGGAGAAGGAAAGAAACTGGTCACCGAACACAACCAGGAAGAAATATCTTCTCTGAAAAAGATTATGTCGGAAAAAACGGCCGGAAATCCGCTGAGAAAATTCATCCGTACCTTTTTATCAAAAGGTTATCTCAATCTGAATGAATTTAAAAGAGACCGGAAATATTAATCTTAATAATGTCCTGGATCAATTATGCTGCTGTTCTCTGGTATGCAAGGCAAGAGGGGAAGAAAAGGACAGTGCATAATTGAATACCGGGGTATTTATGACCATACCAAAAATTTTATAACAGAGTGCTTGCTTTACCCGTAAGGCCTATTATCAGCCTTACGGGTCTTTTTTATCCTTTCCTTCCATCGTACAGCTAACTCTTATTATTCTTCCAAACGACAACTCCCGGGAAACATGACAGAAAAAAGGAAATACTAAACAATCCGAAGAATTTTACTAAAAAATTGAACTATAACAATATTAACAATTGATTTTAAAGTAAATAACAAACAAGATTTTAACTAATCATATATTTTAATCGTATATATCAAGGTAACCAAAAGGAGGTATGTATGGGGCAACTTTTTTTAATCGGAGTCTTGTTTCTGATGATCGCAGGATTCTTTTATTCCTTTTACAGAATAGTCAATAAAGAAAGTTCCGGTTTTCAGGAAGAAATGGACTCCTGATCCATCACTTTTTCTTTTGGCTTTTCAAAAAATAATCCCACAATACAATTCCCATCGTAACCGAAACATTGAAGGAATGTTTCGTTCCCGCCTGAGGGATTTCCAGGCAATAATCTGACGCTTCTATCACTTCGTCCTCCACTCCGAACACCTCGTTCCCAAATACGAACGCGTATTTTTCATTGTCCTCAGGTTCGAAATCCTGTAATAAAACACTGCCTTCGGCCTGCTCCAGGCTGGCGATCTTCCAGCCTTCTGCCCTAAGCCTCTGTATGGCTTCTGCTGTTTTCTCCACGTATTCCCATTCCACCACATCTTCTGCACCGAGCGCGGACTTATGCAGTTCACGGTTCGGAGGCGTACCCGTGATCCCGCACAGATAGATCTTGCTGATCAGGAATGCATCTCCTGTCCGGAAGGCGGCTCCCACATTGTGCAGGCTGCGGATGTTGTCCAGGACCAAGACCACTCCGTTTTTTTGTGTTGTTTTAAATTCCTCGGCAGAAATTCTGTTTAGTTCTTCCAGTTTTAGTTTACGCATAGAGTTGCAAGTTACGCTATTCATACAATTTCCGAAAACAGTCTGTGGCGGTTGCAGTTTTCAAAGGAACTATGGTAGAATTAAAGAAAGTATACCTCCTTCCGGAAAAGAAAGAGCGTCAGGATGAAATAGATTTTTATATTTGTTTCTTCAACAAAAAGAACCATGAAAAAAATTATTTCTTTTTTATTCCTCGGAGGGATCTTTTTCTCTTGTCAGAACAATGAACTTTATACTGCTTCGGACTTTACCGACAGTGTCTTTACAAGCGGTATAGAGGGTCCTATGTATCATTCGGACAAAAATATTTATGCGGTCAATTTCCAGAAAGAAGGGACGATCGGGAAAATAAAACCGGACGGGAGTTGCGAACTTTTTGTAGAACTTCCGGAAGGCAGCACGGGCAACGGGATCCGGTTCAATTCAAAAGGCGATATGCTGATCGCCGATTACTCTGCACACAACGTGCTGAAAATAGACATGAAAACAAAACAACTCTCCGTCTATGCACACGACAGCTCCATGAACCAACCCAACGATCTTACGATCATGAAAAATGATATTATTTTTTGTTCGGATCCTGATTGGAAAAACGGAACCGGCAAACTCTGGCGGATCAATACCAACGGGACCACTACCCTGCTGATGTCAAACCTCGGAACCACCAATGGCATCGAAGTATCTCCCGATAATGTTTTTTTATATGTAAACGAAAGTATTCAGCGTACTATCTGGCGGTATGATATCAATGAAAAAGGCGAACTGCTCAATAAAAAACTCCTGATCACCTTTGAAGACGGCGGCCTGGACGGAATGAAATGTGACAAAGAAGGAAATCTCTGGGTAGCCCGGTACGATAAAGGTACGATCCTGAAACTCTCTCCTCACGGAGTCATTCAAAAAGAAATCCAGCTGAAAGGACAGAAACCTACTAATCTTACCTTCGGCGGCAAAGACGGGAAAACGGTCTTTGTAACCCTGCAGGACCGTGGCCTGTTTGAAAAATTTGAAATAGAATAAAACCCTTGCACACGTTCATCCTGCGTCTACATAGAAGGATGAACGTGTGCAAAGAGGCAAAACTTTTCCACAACCTCTCCTCAATCCCTTTAAAACTCTGCGAGATAGCGTAAATTCGTCTTGTTCATACCACCATTCCGGTCTTCTCAGAGGATCCGGAACTACTTAAGGTTAACGAGATAGAGAAAGATGAGTACCACTACTGCAGAAACCCCTTTAATGAAGCAATACAACGCGATCAAGGGCAAACACCCTGGCGCGTTGCTTCTTTTCCGTGTCGGGGATTTTTATGAAACCTTCGGTCAGGATGCCGTTATTGCCAGTAAAATACTCGGCATTACCCTTACCAAACGGGGCGCCGGTTCTTCTTCTGAAACAGCACTGGCCGGATTCCCGCATCACTCCCTCGACACCTACCTTCCTAAACTAGTCCGGGCCGGGCAGCGCGTAGCGATCTGCGACCAGCTGGAGGACCCGAAAATGGCTAAGGGAATCGTCAAGCGCGGAGTAACAGAGCTTGTCACCCCCGGAGTCGTCTTTAACGATAAGGTACTGGATACCCGGAGCAGCAATTTCCTGGCTTCAGTGTTTTTTAACG
>CAYTGJ010000080.1:9456-15205 GCA_964437245.1 uncultured Chitinophagaceae bacterium | reverse complement strand
CTGCGACCAGCTTGAAGATCCCAAAACGGTCAAGGGGATAGTAAAACGGGGCGTGACCGAACTGGTAACGCCAGGAGTTTCGTTCAACGACAATGTACTGGAGGTAAAACAAAACAACTACCTCGCAAGTGTCCATTTGTCGAAAGACAGTGTAGGAGTTTCTTTCCTGGATGTCTCCACCGGGGAATTTATGACCTCTCAGGGTACGATCGCTTATGCCGACAAGCTTCTGCAAAGTTTTCAGCCTTCAGAAGTCCTGGTATGTAAAAACAAAAAAGCAGAATTCAATCAGCATTTCGGCGACAAATACAATACTTTCTACCTGGAAGAATGGATCTTTGTTTACGACTATGCTTACGAAAAACTGACAGGTCATTTTGCCACCGCCTCGCTCAAAGGCTTTGGTATAGAAGAACTCACCGACGGGATCATCTCTTCCGGAACGATCTTCCACTACCTCAGCGAGACCGAACATAAAGACATCAAGCACATCGCCAGTATTTCGAGGATTGAAGAAGACAAATATGTATGGCTGGACAAATTTACGGTCCGTAACCTTGAGCTGGTCTACTCACAACATCCGGAAGGAGTACCGCTTATCCAGATCCTGGATCAGACGCAGACCCCGATGGGAGGACGTCTGCTCCGCAAGTGGATGGTACTGCCGTTGAAAGAACTGAATCCTATCCGGGAACGGCTCAGCACGGTAGAAAGCTTTGTCACAAATTATGAGATTGCCGACCAGCTGGTTCAAAACCTCAAACACATCGGCGACCTGGAAAGGATTATTTCCAAAGTAGCAGTACGACGGATCAATCCTCGGGAACTTCAGCAGCTACGCAGAGCGCTGGAATACATCAAACCGATCCGGGAACTACTGGCCTCCATCGATATTCCGTCTTTGCAAAAACTTCGGGAACAGCTCAACACCTGCGATTTCCTGGTAGACAAGATCTCCCGGGAACTGAAGCAGGATCTTCCGCTGGTCACCAACCAGGGAGGCCTTATCAAAGAAGGGATCAACGAAGAGCTGGACGAACTGCGCAAGATCGCCTATTCAGGAAAAGATTATTTACTCCAGATCCAGCAGCGTGAGATCGAAAGGACCGGGATCAGTTCTCTGAAAATTTCGTACAACAAGGTCTTCGGATATTACCTGGAAGTAACCAATACTCACAAAGACAAAGTCCCTTCCGACTGGATCCGCAAGCAAACGCTGAGCAATGCCGAACGTTACATCACCGAAGAGCTGAAGGTATACGAAGAAAAAATACTGGGAGCGGAAGATAAGATCACGGTGATCGAACAGAAGCTGTTTACCGACCTGGTACAGGCCGCCGAAGAATATGTAGCACCAGTACAACAAAACGCCCGCATCATTGCCACGATCGACTGTCTGGTATCTTTTGCACAAACGGCAAGGGAAAACGACTACTGCAAACCGGATGTGGACGACTCTACCCGGCTGAACATTAAAGACGGCCGTCACCCTGTGATCGAACAACAATTGCCGGTAGGAGAACCATATGTTCCGAACGACATATTTCTCGATAATGAAACCCAGCAGATCATCATCATCACAGGGCCTAACATGGCCGGTAAATCCGCCCTGCTCCGGCAAACGGCCCTGATCGTGCTGATGGCACAGATAGGGTCCTATGTCCCTGCCACCAGTGCCGAGATCGGCCTTGTAGACAAGGTCTTCACGCGGGTAGGAGCTTCGGACAACCTTTCCAAAGGTGAATCCACATTTATGGTGGAAATGACCGAGACGGCCAGCATCCTCAACAACCTGAGCGACCGCAGCCTGGTACTGATGGACGAGATCGGAAGAGGAACCAGCACCTACGATGGAATCTCCATCGCCTGGGCCATTGTCGAGTACCTGCACAACCATCCGAAAAACAAGGCCAAAACACTTTTTGCCACACACTATCATGAGCTGAATCAACTTGCCACAGATCTTGACCGGGTGAAAAACTTCAACGTATCGGTGAAGGAAGTGGGCAACAAAGTACTCTTCATGCGGAAGCTGAAAGAGGGCGGAAGCGAACACAGTTTTGGTATCCACGTGGCGCAGATGTCGGGAATGCCTAACCAGGTGGTACTCCGTGCCAACGAGATCATGCATCACCTGGAAAAAGAAAAGGTACAATCCGGAAGCAACGGGAAGACAAAAGAAATTCCTAAAACGGCGGATAAATTCCAGTTGAATATTTTTGAGGCCAACGATCCTAACTACCAGAAAGTAAAAGAACTCCTGGAAGCGATTGATATTAATTCCATGTCGCCGGTAGAAGCTTTGTTAAAGCTGAATGAGGTAAAAATGACGATGGAGAAGTAATATTCGAGGAATCTGTTAGGAGTTGTTTTCAGGGATGACTGAATATTTACGAAAGCGTTATTGATTCTTCATTCCGCCTACGACCTCTTTCATCGCAAGGATGATTTATTTCTTTTTCTTTGTTTGTGAGACACAAACAAAAGCCCGAAAGCCCGGGAAACTCCGTCTTCGTTTGTGTCTCACAAACGTCCCTGGGTATCTGCCTCTGTTAAGTGCCCACACCAAAACATAAAAATCTGGGAGAAGACTCTTCCTTACTTGTTTCATTACAAAGTCGTCCCGAAGAAAAAAAATCATCCGCACTACGATGGGGTATATACAACATAAAACCCTGCCCGTGTGTGTCGCAGGCAGGGTTTCTCATGAGGAAGGAAACACCTCATGGCAACAGGGTTACTGACCAGGATTTTTTAAATCGTTTTTGCTTTTAGTTTATTTAAACAATCAAAAGGGCAGCTCTGCATCTTCCGTATTCTGAAACTCTCCGAATACATAATTTTCTTCCAGAATATCTTCGCGGCTCTGACCTACCGGCGATACGATCGTTTCTTCAGGATCCAGCTGTTCTTTTATCTTATGATAGATGAGTGCCGAAACAGGATTGTTGGTATAGGTAAGGGAAGCCGCCAGATCCGTTTTGTACCCCCGGTCGATCAGGAAGAATGTTTTCTGAAAATCGAAAAATGTTTTCTCCAGGATCTCTCTTGAAAATTCTTTTTCTAAGTTCAAATATTTTCCGAGTGGTTCTGCCGAAAATCTTGGGAATACATCTACCACCTGTGGCAGATCGTGTACATTTTCAGACACTTTTTTGCCTGTAGTACTCCGAAGTACTACCTCGCTGTTGCACAGCTGGAGATAATTCCCTGTAAGCTCTTTGATGTCAATACAAGGCGGTTCTCCAAAACTGAGCACGTTCAACAGGAGGTCTTCTATTTTTGCTGATTGAGAGGGGTTTTCAAGTCTTAGGATCTCTGCCAACGCTCTTACATCCGTACGGATGAAGATGGCACTGGACTGGAAGTCCCATCCGGTGCAAAACTCGGCAGTGGCATTTAAAATGTAAAGGTCGTCTTCGTAACGAATGATCTCTTTGATATAAACAGATTTAGGTAAGCTTAGTAGTTCCATTGTTCTATTTCCTTTTTGTTTATACAAAGGAACGAACCCGGAATGCACTATATCTGCACTGCCAAAATTTTTAGCAAAAACAACCCTTTAGAATTAATATCTGGCTAATTATCAACGCACTAAAAATAAGACTAATTGAGTATCCGGAGTGGGTCAGGGGGAGGTTATCCTATCATAACTTTACTGTTTACTATAAAGTTGATCGCTATCGTCAGGGGATAAGCTACGAATTCCAGGATATTCTGGCATTTTAACATTTGGTGTACTATAAGCGGATCGTCATTTAAGACTATAGAAGAAAACGGGGTGTCCCACACAAAGAAAGGATCTTGATAAACCCCGGAGTCAATATTATAACGAAACCCTTGAAGGTTTAATCCCGATTTACCGTTTGCGGATTTTGTTACAAGAAGAAATTAAACAAGATAGGATCCTGGTTGATCAGCGTATAGTCGAATTTCTTTTTATTCATTCGCTCGATCAGCGGGGCATAATCCTCTTTTTGTTTCAGCTCGATCCCTACCATAGCCGGACCATACTCTTTTACTGTCTTCTTGGTGTATTCAAAATGGGTGATATCATCGTTCGGACCTAATACTTCATCCAGGAACTCTCTCAGAGCACCTGCCCGCTGAGGGAAATTAATAATGAAATAATGCTTCAGTCCCTCGTACAACAACGAACGGTTCCGGATCTCATCCATTCTTCCCAGATCGTTGTTACTACCACTTACCACGCATACTACATTTTTACCGGCAATTTTATCCTTATAGTTGTCCAACGCAGAGATACTCAACGCTCCTGCCGGTTCTACCACGATCGCTTCTTCGTTGTATAAACGGATAATGGTAGAACATACTTTTCCTTCCGGAACAAGGATTATATCGTCAATAGAATCCTTACAGATCTCGAAATTAAGATCCCCGACTCTTTTTACCGCAGCTCCGTCTACAAATTTATCAATCTGATCGAGGGTGATGTTTTTCTTGTTTTTAATGGAATTGGCCATCGCCGGAGCGCCTTCCGGTTCTACTCCGATGATTTTAGTTTCCGGGCTTACAGCCTTGAAATAAGAAATTATTCCGGAGATCAACCCTCCTCCTCCGATAGGGACAAAAATGTAGTCGATCTTTTCCCGGACATCTTCCAGGATTTCCAACGCTACAGTAGCCTGTCCTTCTACTATTTTTTCATTGTCGAAAGGTGGAACAAACAGGAGGTTGTTTTCTTTCCCGAACTTGATCGCTTCTACATAGGAATCGTCAAACGTATCTCCTGTAAGCACTACTTCCACATACTCCTTCCCAAACATCCGGACCTGGTTTACTTTCTGCTTTGGAGTAGTGGCAGGCATATAGATATGGCCTTTTATTTTCAGCAAACTGCAGGAATACGCTACCCCCTGGGCATGATTGCCGGCACTGGCACATACCACGCCGTTTTTCAGTTTATCGGCTGGTGTGGAAGCGATAAGGTTGTACGCCCCCCTAAGTTTATACGAACGGACGATCTGAAGATCTTCTCTTTTCAGGAGAATCTCACATCTGTATTGATCCGAAAGATTTTTGTTTTTACTTAAAGAAGTATGAGTAGCCACTCCTTTCAGGCGTTCTTTGGCTTCTTTAACCCGCTCTACACTTACAAAATTACCCATTGAAACTTGCATAAGGGCACAAAAATACTCTATAAAAAATTGATTTTCAATAAAAATTATTTGTATATTGTATATATGTATAGCATGAATGGTTTCCAAACAATCAGCATAATAGGCGTTGGCTTTAGTATCTTCTGCCAGTTGATACTACTTCTGATTGGGAAGAACGTAGAAGACATGTGGGCACTTTATCCTACATGGGCTGCTGTTTTCCTGTTGGGAACAATCATCCGCCTGCTGGATAAAGGGCAGGACCACCACCACCATCATTAAATCCGGCGTTTGATCCTTCACCATTTTCCGGGACCCTTCTTTTGTTTCCTATTCTTAAATTTACACACCAGACTTTTGTCATGCGGCTTCCTATTTTCTGACCGGTTGCATCTGAGTTCTCAATTCCCGTATCTTGCAGTATGATGGAAAAATCAATAGTGATTGCCGGTGCCGGACCGGTCGGTACTTTACTTGCTATATACATGGCCAGGAGAGGGTATAAAGTACAAGTATACGAGAAAAGAGAAGATCCCCGAAAAACAATGGCCGACGACGGGCGATCCATTAACCTTGCGCTCAGCCACCGGGGGATCCATGCACTCCGTGGGGCCGGACTGGAAAAACTG
>CAYTGJ010000080.1:0-9446 GCA_964437245.1 uncultured Chitinophagaceae bacterium | reverse complement strand
TACCAATTTTCAACCCTACGGAGAGGAAGGACAGTACATCAATTCGGTTTCCAGAGGCGGATTGAACAGGGCGCTCATCGAAGCTGCTGCCGGCGAATACGATATTGAATTTCATTTCAATGAAAAATGTCTCGTGGTAGATCCTGACCAGCAGACCGTACTTTTTGAGCATGTTCTGCACGGTACTCAAACATCTGTTTCCTATGAACTCCTGGCAGGAGCAGACGGCGCATTCTCCCAGGTACGTCAGGCTCTGGAGAAAAAGGGATCTACCCAGACCGAAATCGACAAGTTATCACATGGTTATAAGGAGATCAGTTTTCCGGCAGGTCCTCAGCATAGTTTCCATATGGAGAAAAATGCGCTGCACATATGGCCCCGGGAACAGTTTATGCTGATCGCTCTTCCCAATACCGACGGAAGCTTTACCGGAACACTCTTCCTCCCTTTTTCCGGTGCACATTCTTTCGAGACCATCAGGACCCCGAAAGACCTACACACTTTCTTTGAACAGTTTTTTCCCGATGCCCTTGCCCTGACAGACGACCTGGAAAAAGAATATTTTTCAGCAGAAGCTTCTTTCCTTGCTACTGTACATACTTCCTCGTGGGTCTATAAAAATCTCTTCGTGATCGGAGATGCCGCACATGCCATCGTTCCTTTTTACGGACAGGGAATGAATGCGGGATTTGAAGATGTAAGAATCCTGGATCAATTGCTTGGTCAATACCAGGATGACTGGACCAAAATACTTCCGGCATTTCAGAACGTACGAAAAGTAAATGCCGATGCGATCGCAACACTCGCCATGCAAAATTTCATAGAGATGCGTGACCTGGTAGCTGACGAACAATTCGTTTTGCGAAAAAAAATAGAAGCGGCAATTCACCAACGCTACAAAAATTACCTACCTCTTTATTCGATGGTAACCTTTAGTGATATCCCTTATTCGGAGGCCCTGGCAAAAGGAAAGGCATACGATCTCCTGATGGCGGAAATACTGGGGATCCCCGGGATCAAAGACCGGTGGGGCGATCCTGAAGACGGCTGGGCGGAGATCGAAAAAATACTTACGGCGCACAAAATCGTGTCATAAAAATAGCTTTATTACTGTTGCGCATCACTATTAGTTTCACTAGCTTTAGGCCTAAAATTTAACTATTTAAGAACCATTTATATGAAAAAAATTTCATTCAGCCTCATATTATTTTCTCTTTTCATTTCTTTTGCTTCGTATGCACAGAAAGACCCGGCCGCTAAAGATAAGATCATAGCAGACAGTCTCAAATTGTCCAATGCATTGTCCGATCAAAAAGCCAGCCTTGCTGCACTGGGTACTACGATCAAAGAGGAAAGCGACAAACTGGAAGCACTGAAACAGGAAAAAGAGTCGCTTAAACTGAAGTCACAGGAGTCTGCTCAAAAAGTACAACAGCTTTCCGCCAATACAAGCACGGAAAAAGATGCTAAAAAACTGACCAAGCAGGCAAAAGAATCTCAGAAGGATACCGACAAGTTTCAGAAAGCCATTAAGAGTTATGAGAAACAGCAATCCAAAGTAGACGGACTGAAAAAGCAGGAAACAAAACTAAAGTCTTCGATCGAGAAGAATGAAAAAAGCATGACTAAATTAAGAGCAAAACTGAAATAATTTTTGCTTTATCCCAAAGCAAAAGCCGTATTGTCTATAGTAAGACAATACGGCTTTTTTATGAAGTTTCTTTTTTGAAATGCTACGAAGAGCACGGCTCAATACCTGAATATTATATTTACTTTACTACTGTTTTTAATTTTTCCAATACATAATCCACTTCCTCTATAGTATTAAATTTGCTGAACGAAAAACGGATATGTCCATAATTTTCATCTGCCTTCACGGCCTGTAATACATGCGAACCTATATTCGTCCCGCTGGCACAGGCACTTCCGGCCGAAGCCGATATTTTATTGATATCAAGACTAAACAACAACATATCTTCCAGGTCAGCACCCGGTAGTGCCACGCTGAGCACCGTGTACAGACTTTTGTCCGGATCGGCGCTCTTTCCATTGAACTGAACACCGGGGATCGTCTCTTTCAGTCCTTCGATCATCCTGTTTTTCAACGACAGGATATACCGGCGATGTTCGTCCAGCGATGAGTATGCCAGTTCCATAGCCTTGGCAAGGCCGATAATGCCGTACACATTTTCAGTGCCTCCGCGCATATTGCGTTCCTGTCCGCCACCATACAGGTACGGATCTATTTTGGTATCCGCATTGATATAGAGAAATCCTACTCCTTTCGGACCATGAAATTTATGAGCAGAAGCCACCATAAAGTCCGGAGCCGTTTTTTGCAGATCAAAGGTATAATGCCCCATTGTCTGCACAGTATCCGAATGGAAAATAGCACCATAGGTCTTGCACAGCGCGGTGACCACTTCAAGGTCCAGCAGGTTTCCGATCTCATTATTGCCATGCATCAGAGATACAAAAGATCTGGGGGAAGTCCGGAGCAATTCTTCCAGATGATCCAGGTCCAGGACACCCTGCTCTTTGAGTGCCACAAATGATAATTTGATCTCTCCTTTCTTTTCAAGGGCTTCAAGGGTATGAAGCACTGCATGATGTTCCAGCGGAGACGTGATGGCATGTTTGATCCCATGAGAACGAATCCCGGAAAAGATCGCCGTATTGTCTGCCTCTGTACCTCCTGAGGTAAAAAAGATCTCTGAGGTAGCCGCATTTAGATAACCGGCTACCGTCTTTCTCGCCCGGTCCAGTGCGGCTCTTACTTCCCGTCCATGGGTATGAATGGAAGAAGGGTTGCCATAGTATCCCTGCATATAAGGCAACATCGCTTCCAACACCTGCTGATCGATCGGGGTGCTTGCTGCATTATCGAAATATACACGCATCGTTGGCTATGATTTCCTTTATATCGGCTATGATCTTATTGGCGAGATTATCTGCAGTAGAAAGCGACTCAGACTCTGCATAAATGCGGATAATCGGTTCTGTATTCGACTTGCGCAGATGCACCCACTGTTTGTCAAAATCAATTCTTACTCCGTCCACATCGTTGATCGGCTGATTTTTGTACTTCGTACGGATCTCATTGATCAGACAATCTACATCAATGGAAGAGGTCAGCTCGATTTTATTTTTAGAAATCTGATAGGATGGATACGAACTTCTCAGAAGAGAGATGGACTTTCCGTACTTGGCAAGATGGGTCAGGAATAAGGCAATTCCCACCAGGGCATCCCGTCCGTAATGGATCTCCGGATAAATGATCCCGCCGTTTCCTTCCCCGCCGATCACAGCATTTACTTCTTTCATCTTCGTCACCACATTGACCTCTCCTACGGCAGAAGCAAAATACTGCCCGTTTGCTTTTTCGGTGATGTCTTTCAATGCACGGGTAGAAGAAAGGTTTGAAACAGTATTGCCAGGAGTATGTTTCAAGACATAATCGGCTACGGCCACCAGTGTATACTCTTCCCCGAACATAGACCCGTCATCATTTACAAAGCAAAGTCTGTCTACATCCGGATCTACCACGATCCCGAGATCGTGTTTGTCTTTTTTCATCTCGTTGGAGATCTGCGTAAGATTTTCCGGGAGCGGTTCCGGGTTGTGAGGGAAATGTCCGTCCGGTTCGCAAAACAGTTTAGTCACCTGTTTTACACCCAGTGCTTTCAGGAGCATAGGTACTACAATACCTCCTGTAGAATTCACACAGTCGATCGCCACTTTAAAATTCCGTTCCGTAATGGCTTTCACATCCACCAAGGGAAGTTTCAGGATGGCTTCAATATGTTTTTCGAAATACGTATCATTGGTCGTATAACTTCCCAACTCTTTTACCTCTACAAAATCGATCTCTTCTTTTTCGGCCAGTTCCAGAATAGTCTGTCCTGATTTGGCGGAAAGGAACTCTCCCTTTTCGTCCAGAAGTTTCAGCGCATTCCATTGGGCCGGATTATGACTGGCGGTCAGAATAATCCCTCCGGCTGCTTTTTCCATAACCACCGCCATTTCTACGGTAGGTGTAGTAGACAGTCCAAGATCCACTACATCCAGTCCCATGCATTGCAGAGAGGAAGCTACAATCTTGGACAGCATTTCGCCGGAAAGACGGGCATCTCTGCCGATCACTACTTTTTTGTTCTTGCTGTTGGCCTTTACCCAGGCTCCGTAAGCAGAGGCAAAACGCGCTACATCGATAGGCGTGAGCGAATTGCCGCTCCTTCCCCCGATCGTGCCGCGTATGCCGGAAATTGATTTGATTAATGTCACTTTGTTTAGTATTAATTATTTAGTTATAGCCTTGTGTTTGTGAGCATTTTTACCGGTGAGAAGTTAAACTCAGGTAATATGCCCAGGAGTATCGTTCGCTGATCGTAAGCGTCAGAAGCTCCGGGGTAAGTTCTGCCACTGAATAGCTGAGTTTCTTCCCGGTCTTGTCTTCAGTCAGGATCAACTCTCTTTTTTTTCTATCGGTTTCAAACTTACCGGTTTCGACCTTGTCTTTGGAAAACTCCATCCGATAGGTCCCATCCGGTTTAAGCGTCAGGGCAAAATCATGCAGCCTGTAATAAAGGGAATCCAGGGAAGGTTCATCAGAAGGATATCCTCCGCTGTTTATAAACCATTCTTTATTCAATTCATCCCATTTCACCACGACCTGGGCTTCTGAAGCCAGGACCACCCCTAAAGTCAAAATAATTGCTGTAATGTATTTATACATAGACATTTATTTTTATGAGTTCAATTTAAAATTAAACAACTAACTTTAATCCGGGATTTTAAGTGCTTATTTCCCTTTTCTTTTCATTATCAGGATACACAAATTTACAAAAATAAACCGCATTATGAGCGCTAATCTAAAGAAAAACAGCCGGGAAGACATGCTGAAGGCATTTGACAGAACGCTTACGATCATGGACGAATTACGGGAAAAATGTCCCTGGGATAAAAAGCAGACATTGGACAGTCTCCGTTATCTGACCATTGAAGAAACGTTTGAATTGTCGGATGCCATCCTGGAAAAAGATACGACCGAAATCAAAAAAGAACTGGGAGACCTGATGCTTCATATTGTGTTTTACGCCCGGATCGCTTCCGAGACCAATGATTTCGATATTGCGGATGTATTGAATGCGTTGTGCGATAAACTGATCGTCCGCCATCCGCACATATACGGCGATGTTTTGGCAGAAGACGAGGAACAGGTAAAACGCAACTGGGAGCAGATCAAGATGAAAGAGAAAGGCGGAAATAAAACGGTCCTCAGCGGTGTCCCTAAATCGCTTCCGGCGCTTATCAAAGCTACCCGTATACAGGAGAAAGCCCGTTCTGCAGGGTTTGACTGGGAAGAGAAATCACAGGTGTGGCAAAAGGTTGAAGAAGAAATGAACGAGTTCAAGGCGGAATTCAATATTGCCGAAGGGAAAAGCATCGACCAGGAACGGGCGGAAAAGGAATTCGGTGATCTTCTTTTTTCCCTGATCAATTATGCCCGTTTCCTTAATATCAACCCGGAAGATGCTCTGGAAAAAACCAACAAAAAGTTTATCAGGAGATTTACTTTCCTGGAAGAAGAATCTAAAAAAGACGGTAAAGAGCTGGGCAAAATGACACTGGCAGAAATGGATGCCTACTGGGAGAAGGCAAAAGAAACGGAAACAAACTAATTGGACAAGTCTTACAAAATATACTTTGACACTCCTCCCCGCGGCCTTACGATTACAGAAAGGCAGCATGGCTACATCATTGATGTCAATACAACGGACTGGAATGTGTTCGTCCTCTGGTTTATTTTTTCATCCTTATTTATCGTTTTCACTTCTTATAGTCTGCACACACGCACCTACTCTCTGCTACTGGGGAGTGCCGTGTTTTTTTATCTCAGCGCTTACGCAACGACTTTTACTTTTATAAGAGCTACCATTGTGCTGGAGAAAAACAATTTCAAATTTTATACCCGGAGAACCTTTTTCTTTCAGCGAGGACTCTATGAAGTCGATCTCTCCCGTATCCAAAGCCTCCGGCTCAAAGGAGTCATGCTGGCAAGCCGGGGACGACATGTATGGTCTGCTTCCGGCTCCAGTTATATCGAACTAAAAGGCAAGCAGAGGAAAGACGATTGTGAGCTGGCAGTATACCGGCAAGACTACACTGTTTTCATCACACGCTTCCTGAAAAATTATTTGCCTCACTGCCAGTAATCATTCAAAAAAATCCTGCGACTGATCGCCCGTTCCGCCACAGGGAAAGGGGTATTGAAATTTTTCCATTTCAAGAATAGTTTTGCAAGCAAATCACATTGAGGAAGCCTTTCGTCCATAAATTCTCCCTACAAAAAATATTTTATTAACTTAGCCATTACTTCTTTCATTCAAAATCTGACAGAATATGGCTGAACCACTTAAGAACATATACAGCAAGGCCTTTATCGACGAGCTCACGACTGCACTAAAGAAAGTGTGTCCCATGCTCGATGCAAACCGGTTTACCAAACTGGTATTCGACAAAGACTGGTCTGAGAAAGAATTGAAGCAGCGCATGCGGCACATTGCGGAGGTTATGCGGCAGGTATTACCTGAGGATTTTACAGAAACCGCGGAAGTATTGGTGGGTTGTATTGAGGAACTGAAGAAAACCCGCGACGGAGAAATGTATTTTGAGTTTATGTTTTTCCCTGATTTTGTAGAGTTGTACGGGATTGAAACCCCCGAATTGGCCCTCCCGGCATTGGAAAAAATAACACAGTTTACCAGTGCGGAATATGCCGTAAGACCTTTCCTGATCCGATATCCCGAACGGATGCAACAACAAATGTATGCCTGGGCCACTCATCCTCACCCGATGGTACGAAGACTCGCCAGCGAGGGATTCCGACCCCGTCTCCCCTGGGGGATGTCTGTACCCTACCTGAAAAAAGATCCTTCCGTAATTCTTCCCGTACTGGAAAAACTCAAACACGACGAATCGGAAACGGTGCGAAGAAGTGTTGCCAACAATCTTAATGATATTGCCAAAGATCATCCGGGAGTAGTGCTGCGACTGATCTCTGAATGGAACGGACAAAGCAAAGAGGTGGACTGGGTCATCCGGCACGGAAGCCGTGGGTTGCTCAAGAGAGGAAACACGGATGCCTTAAAACATTTCGGACTTATCGACATAAAAGGGATAAAGGTAGAAGACCTCAAAACTGACAAAAAGAAGATCCGCATCGGCGAAACGCTCTTGTTCTCATTTTCCCTGGAGGTAAAAAAAGAGGTAAAGCTAAGACTTGAATATGGAATTGATTTTGTGAAAGCCAATGGCAAAACAAGCAGAAAAATATTCAAACTAAGCGAAGGTTTTTTTGAAAAAGGTGTTTACCAGTTCTCCCGCAAACAGTCGTTCAAAGATCTGACAACACGCAAACACTATCCTGGAAAGCATTCCATCGCGATCCTGATCAACGGTAAGGAAAAGACTTCTGTGGATTTTTTAGTAAAGGAATAGTTTAAAAAATAAAGAGCGACGACAATAGTATTGTCGTCGCTCTTTTCTTCTCTTTTATCCTTTAAAGAATTATTTATTCGGCTGAGGTGTCAGACGTAAATAGGGTTTTACTCTGTTAATTCCTTTCGGAAATTTTGTAACTGCCTCCTCGTCTTTCACTGCAGGAGTGATCACCACGTCTTCTCCGTCTTTCCAATCGGCAGGCGTCGCTACGCTGTAGTTCGCCGTCAATTGAAGCGAATCGATCACGCGAAGAAGCTCTTCAAAATTTCTTCCGGTAGAAGCCGGATACGTAATGGTCAACTTGATCTTTTTGTCAGGACCGATCACAAATACAGAACGCACGGTGAATTTTTCGGAAGCGTTCGGGTGAATCATATCGTACAAGGTAGCTACCTTTGCCTCTGGGTCTGCAATGATCGGGAAGTTTACAGTACATGACTGTGTTTCGTTAATGTCTTTGATCCATCCATTGTGTGATTCCACTCCATCCACACTGATCGCAATTACTTTTACATTTCTCTTATCAAATTCTCCTTTGAGTCTCGCCAGTTTTCCCAGCTCAGTAGTACAAACGGGAGTAAAGTCTGCAGGGTGAGAGAATAATACTCCCCAGCTATCTCCAAGCCAGTTGTGAAAGCTAATAGTTCCTTCGGTCGTTTCTGTTGTGAAATCCGGAGCAATGTCTCCTAATCTTAGTGCCATATGTGTAGTTAAATTTAATGTTAAAAGTGAAAATTCTGTTTGTGTAAAGTTATCAATTGATTTTATATTACAAAAGTTCCCCTATAAAAATGGTCGAGAATAAACTATTGTTTCTTTTGTAACACAAATATCTGACATACAAGTAGATATTTCTGATAAAAATATACGATCTGATGCCTTTTATCTATTGGGCTCCATGAAACGGATTTCTTACCACAAAGAGCAGGGATAGCCGGAAAACCAGCATAAGCTTCGTCGTCGTTCCTCCCTTCTTTACTGACTGTTTTTTCGTAACAGTTCTAATGGATATTGTTTGTGAGGACACAAACAAAAGCGAGAAACAAAAACTACAAACTTGCACTAGTGAGGATTCTGGACATACCTGATTGATACCATTACCTTACCTAATACTGTCGAGTAAAAACAACAATTCATTTTTTTTAATTCGTTTTACGTATTGTTGATTCGTACTATTTAAATTAATAATTACTAACTCATTATTAACTGATAAATTAAAATTCTTCTGTACAATACCATATTGTTTTACATATGATACAGTAGAATATTCCCAATCATTCACATTTTCTTTACCCCAATTCAATAACATTGAATACCTAATATCATGTGGAGTTATACTAGAATTTGACCTATTAAGAATGACATCTGAATCAGAAATATTAAAAAGCACCAAATTTTGTTTACTATCAATGTATCTGTTAATATCCACAGTTTTAGAACAACTGATTAGAAAAGTTGAAACACCGATAATATAGTTTAACAGTAAGGCTCTTCTCATTATGTGTAATAGTCAAGATTTAATCTTCTAGTTTAGAATTAAAAACATAAATCTCAATTATGGAGTTTTAGTTTTTTATTAAATTCTTTTTCAAATTCCTTTAAATTCTCAAAATAAGACCTAGGTCTTGGATCCCAATCCATTGGTAAATTTATACCCGCTAGCGCAAGTCTGTGACTTGTGCCGATTATATCACAGCCCTCTGGGCGGACTGATAAAGAACGAAAGCTGAATATACGAAATATTAAAAAGAATGACTGATATAATTTTCCAAGGTTAAATGTAAACAATATTATCTTCTGCCAGATATAATTCACCGTCCAGAGGACTACAAAATAAAAGGCACAGACTTGCGTCAGCGGAAGTTCTAATGGATATTGTTTGTGAGGACACCATATCCGTCAACTTAGTATGTAACCCATTGATTATAAAAGGCAATAGCCAT